>JAAFJK010000447.1 GCA_013298105.1 Cytophagales bacterium | reverse complement strand
TCTATTGAGCCAACAAAAAAAACATACATTTTTCGGTTTTGCCTTTTTTCCTCTGCTCAATAGGGTTTAAAACCCTATTGAGTTTGCACAAAAAAGTATTTTGGATTTCCTTGCCTGCGCTTGGCTCAATAGAATAGGGTTTGAAACCCTATTCTATTGAGCCAAGCACAGGCAAGGTCTTTTTATAAATCATCAGGCACAAAAGCCAATTCTTTGATATTGTTTAGTTCGTCTTCTGCTGTCATTTTTTTGTGGTGTTTTTCTTGATTTCTGATATAATTACGAACCCTTTGCACATTATAAGGGCTAACAGAAACTACTGCGTACCCATCTTGCCACTCAAAATATTCTTCTATAAGCCCACTTTCGACTACCCATTTTTGCGAAATGCCTTTTATATCCTTTACGAGATTGCTAACAGAAAATTTCGGACTAAGTGAAATCAGCAGATGTATATGGTCTTCTATGCCATTGATGAAGTCTAAATGATAGGTTTTATCAAGGCATATTTCGCGTATTTGGTCATACAATTTATATTTTAGTTTTTGACTAATGATAGGTTGTCTATTTTTTGTACTCCAAATAAGGTGTACCCAAAGGGCATAATAGGTCTGCATAGATATAAAAAGGTTATGGTTTTGACTTGATTTTAATTCGTTTGTCTTGCCTACTCAACAGCATAAGCAAGGAACATTTTGTGGCTTTATTTTGCCTGCTCAATAGGATAGGGTTTAAAACCCTATCCTATTGAGCAAGCAAAATAAAGCTTTTTTTCATAAATTAGTTTCTTTTGTTTTTCTATGTATGGTTGAATAAAAGGCGAAATATTGCCCGTTTCAATTAAATCTACTTCTTTTGCTAACAATTTCTCTAATTCAAGCCACATACCCACAAACTCAAGCCCGATAGGTTGGCTATGGTCAAGTTCTACCAGAATATCTACATCACTATCTTCTGTAGCAGTATCATCTGCATACGAACCAAATAACCACGCCTTCAAAACAGGTTTCGTATGGAAATATTGAATAATTGGACTTATGTTCATATATTTGTTTTTTAGTTCAAAAATAAATCTATACCAATAAGTACGTTTCTAAAATCTCTTTAAACTTGCGCAGGATAGCGATAATTTGTAATAAATCTTCTTTATCTGTGCAGTCATAAGACCTTGATATACAATAAGTTTTTGCCTCCATAGTGAAAAATTCCCAATACTTGCCTGTGATAGTACAACCATACAAAGGATTTCCATTTTTATTTTTCTCTTGTGCTATCAAAAAAGCCTCCAATAACTGTCCTACAGGGTCTCCGCTTGGCTCGCGTTGCTTCTTATATTCCTGAAAATGGAAATATGGCACTTGGGGCAAGTCTAAAATACCTTTTGCTACCATAAAGTCCGTTTTGGTTTTAAGAAAATGCCCTTCAACAGTAGCAGAAATAGTTTCTTCAAAGTACGTTTTATAATTAGGCGTGTCTTCCAAATATCCCAAAGCCAATACAAAAGCAATAAATTTCATTTTCAGGGCTTCTTCGTGCCACCCTTCAATATTATTACGCACTTTGTTTAACAATTTATCAAACAAAATTTGCTCGTCAGGCTGCAAGGTTGTAGTACAGTCTGTCCATTTTTGCATTAATTCTGTGCCACCATACGGCACGCGTGTCAGTTCGAACAGCTTAATAAGTTCAGCTTCGCTGTAGGATTGTTCTTTATTTTGTTTATTTTTCATATACTTGTCTTTTAGTTCAATTTGTAATTTTTTATGTTGTCAATTCTCAAAGAACTTATCTTGCCTACGCTTTCGTGCTAAACGATTAAAGTTAATGCCTCAAAAACAAGTTCCTTAGAATCTATCGCTTCTTGTTCTGTCATAGATGTTGTATGAGCCGCCTCGTTTCGTGGGGTTATTAAAATCTGTGTTTTATCGATAATTGTTTGCCATTCAATTTCCCTTTTCAAGGAAAGCAAGAAGTTCTTAAAGTTTACAAAAAGTGTTTCAGTATTAACAAAAGCCTCTTTTATTGTATGAATCATTTGCGCAAATGTAATTTTTTCATCGTATAAAAAGGATCGGAAATTTTTGTAGTTGTAATTTTCAATGTATGGATAACGCCCTCGATTGAAAGAACAATTAGCCTTAAAATTTTTGAGTATCTTTTTTACTTCAAACTCCAATGCTTTACAAAACAACAAAATCGCTGAAGCATAGTTACCTATATTTAACATTGGTATCGAAACTTCTAAACAATACAATCCAAAAGCCAACTGCTCTTTTGAATAGGCTTGTAAACGATTATAAAAAGGATAGTTAGTTTGTAAATAAGTTCTTTGAATATCTAAATTGGTAACTTTACGAATTTCCTCAAGTTGCGCCTGCAAATTGCTTATGATTTTTTCATAATCAAACTCTTCATAATCATTCCAAACAACAGAAATAGCTTCTAAGTCTGTCTGTGATAAATACGAAAAATCAGTGTTCACTAATCTATTTTTGATAATATCAATACCTTCTTGGCTTCCCTCACTTGCTATCCAATTTAAGCCCATTTTTTCAGCAACATCAACCATAACTCCACGCCCTGCAAAAGGTTCAAGAACTATATAATCAGATTGGGTTGCAATCTGTAAAATACGCTCAAGTAAAGTGGTTGGGAGTCCTTGCGTATTTGGATTTATAAAATCTATATCCTCCCAAATATTGTCATATTCTTTGAAAATACTATTTTCATTAGCGTATCTTTTAACTTTAATTCTTTGATTGTTCTCATCTCTTTGATATGGGTGCAAAGTAATCCTATACTTACCAACTTCATCAACATAAGGGAACATTCGCTTCAGTTCCTCATCAGTTCTATTTATTTTATTGTTGAAAAAAGCTCTTTTTGTATCTTTTGTTATGAAAGAAATGGTAAATATTATAAGCCCATTTCCAAAACGCCTTCTGTTACTTTTGACCTCATATTTTTTTAAGTAATCATCTATAGAAAATAATCTATCTATTATGGGTGTAAGTTCAATATCAACTTCGGTTTCTGAAAAAACACATAGAGAACCATTTGCAGAAACAATACGTTTAGCTTGCTGTAAAATATTGAATATTAACTGCTTATGTTCTAAATTTTTCTTTTGAGAAAAATGTATAAACCAAGGCATATCTAAGAAAATAAAATCAATACTTTCATTTTCAAGCCTTTCCATTAAAGTAAGTGCGTTTGCGCAACAAAGGGTATTAGGTTTTATATTCATTTTTCAGCAAGGTAGTTTAACGGTTGAGAATATGAATTTGAGGCGTTTGCCCTTGCACACCGCAGGCAAGGCACAATAGAAAGAGAGAAAAGAGTAGTTTTTTCATATCAAAATAGGTTTAGAGTTGAAAGTTAGCATTATTTCGGATTTCGTATAGCATTTCAGTAGTGATAAATTTATCGTAGCCTTTAGATTCTATGCCTTTCAGCAACTTCTTATCACCTGACCACAATAAACTGCCCATAAAGTCATTCAAAGCCACAAAAGCAATATCGTCAGTATCTACATCTCGAACTATAGGCAAAGCTTTTTCCCAAATCTCATAAGGTATAATGTCCTCTGTGATAAACTGTATAGGGCGCATAATAATCGTTTTTATTCTGTGATATTCACTTTCAGTATATTAACAAAGTTGCAATAATTTATCTTTATGGCTTTCAAGTTCTTGTATCAAAAAATGACAGCTATAGAAACTAAAAACTTTGTCAGAATTTAGCAATAAATCTCCAATCCTGCTCGTGGGCTTCAGGATAGCACTAAACACAATATTGGTATCAACAATTATTTTCATTATTTTATAAATCTATCTTTATTTTTCTCCCACCAATTTTTATTGACTTCAGAGGCGAGTGCATCTATGTCTTCTTGAGTTGCTTGCGATTGATTCGTAAGTTCGCTGTACTCAAGATAGTCAAGCAGACGCTGTAGCCCTTCCACGTTCACTTGGGCAGGTAAGGTAATGATGATTTGTGAGGAGGTTCTTTGTACTTGCATATAAAATAAGGTTTTGGTGTTGGCTATTTGGTTTGGTAGGCAAGGTTCTTTGTAGAAAACCCGCCTTGAGCAGAGGCTCTATGTATCTTTTAAAATTGTCATAATGATTTGCCAAATTCAATACATTTTCTAAGAGATATTTTTTCGATTGAGGCGTTTGTGTATGCTGTAAAATTTTCCTTTCTATTTCTGTCAGTTGTTGGAGAGCTATGACTTGGTCGCTCACTTGGTCGCTTGAGGCAGGCAAGGTTTTTATCTTGCAAAATATTGTTTTATATCATCTATCAGACTACTGTACAATTTGTTATTTGATATTTTTTATTTTCAACGTTGCGGGTGGTCGAAGACCTTGACAAGCGTTGAAAATAAAAAATAATCTGCTTATTTTTCTTTTTTTGTACGCTTGTCAAGGTCTTCGACCATTGACAAGGTACAAAAAAAAGAAAAATAGTTTTATATCTTTTTTGCTTTTTAGTAATTTTAGGGGCTTAAATTGAAATTGTACAGTAGTCTGATCATCTATAATATAATTTCCTCCCAATAAGGAATTGTTCTATGGGGGCGTTTGGCTATTTCTTCTTTACGCAATCTTAGCCACGCGGAGCGACTTTTGTAATTTTTCCGAAGCAATCCCAAATATTGCGCATACTCTTCAAGAAAATACATTTTAAAATCCCATTCTAATACTATTGTATCTAATCCACAGATAGAAAGCACAGGTTTATCAATCAAACTCGTATCATTTACCAGACATCTGTAACTTTCAAGTGGTAAAACCTTAGGGGCTTTGGCATACCAAGTTATAAAAAAATGCTTCCTATCTTCTATTGTTTCAGGCTTTTCGCCCCATGCTTTTATCCAAGTACCATGTTCTATGCTATGCAAAATTCCCTCAAAAGCTCCATAAAGATATCTTTTTATTTCGTTTTCTTTCAACCAATTACAAAAATAAGGTCGATAATATTTTTGTGTTTGTCCATTATTATCTTGGTATTCTTGGGGTTCATACTTATCAATCGTATGCAAAATACGCAGAAACTCTTGATGGTCAGGCGAGAACTTGATGTTGTATTTTTGTTCAACACCGTCAATCTCTGTATCAGACAAAGGTTGCCATTTCGCGCCATAGAGCCATTCTTCATAATTGTTTGTTTCGCTTGGTGGTTCGCTCCAAGCCTTTTCAGTACATTCTTTTACCCAGTGTAGGATTTCAGTAAGGGTTTCAGGGATTCGTATTCGTTTCATAGCATTTTTTTCGCAAAGTAAAAATGTGAAGCTAAACATCTAATCTATCTTAAGATTATTAAAAATAAATCATTGAAAGTAAGCATATTAAATATTTCATGTTTTGTGTTGCAACTGGGAATTACTTATATTTTCACTCAAAACGTGTAAACACAAGATTTTAATAGCACTGTATTTAGATAATTTATGCTTCATACACGCAAGGATAAGAATACGTAACATAGATTAATCATTCACTTTACATCATTAAAATACACAATTAAATCACATAATACCACATACTTAATCCAACAACCTCGTTTCTAAAATTTCCTTAAACTTGCGCAGAATAGCTATTATACGCCACAAATCATCTTTTTTAGTACAATCGAAGCCCTCTGATATACAATAAGTTTTGCTTTCCAATGTAAAAAACTCCCAATATTTTCCCGTAATCGTACAACCAAACAAAGGTTTACCATTTTTATTATTTTCCTGCCCAATCAAAAGAGCCTCCAAAAGTTGCGCTACAGGGTCGCCATTAGGGTCTCGATGCTTTTTCCATTCCTGAAAATGAAAATAGGGAGCTTCAGGCAAGTCCAAAAAACCTTTAGCAACCATTAAGTCCGTTTTAGTTTTCAAAAAATGTCCTTCTATAGTAGCAGAAATAGTATTTTCGAGATAAGTATTGTATAAATCACTGTCTTCAAAATGCGCTAATTCAAGCACAAGTGCTATAAATTTTAGTTTCAATTCTTCCTCGTTCCAACCATCTATCTTTCGTTTGGCTCTCAGATAAATCCTATCAAACAATGCCTGCTCGTCTGAACTTAGTTCAGTCGTACAATCAAGCCATTCTGCCATGAGTGGCGTGTAGCTGTCGTTGATGCGTGTGAGTCCAAACAATTTTACAAGCTCGGCTTCGCTGTATGATTTTTCTTTGTTTTTCTTTGCCATGAGATTTCACAATTTAAAGTTAAAATGCTACAAATCTTAGGCTATTTTTCTCCGAGCCTGTAGGCAAGGCGCGGGGGTGGGGTAGGCAAGATTCATAGTTCCTAAGAAGGCGTTATGCTTCATTAGGCAGGAATTAGCACCTTATCAGCACTCCGATAGGTTGCTAATGGTTCGTAGAGCCTGTTCTCTCCCCATTTCTGTATAAACCAATTTGGTAGTTTGGTTGTTAGTTGATAGACGTATCAAAACCTTGCCTGCCCATTGATTTTTGTTGAAAGATAAAGGTTGAGAGTTGATTTGTTTTTCAACTCTCGTCTCTCATCTCTTACCCTTCATGTTTCAACTGCAAAGTTAGACAATCTTAGCGAATTTTCCAAATCCTTATTTTACTATCCAAGCAAACCAAAATAATTATAAAAAAACTTGAAAAACTACAACGTTTGCAGAGGTTTTTTCAAAAAAATGGCACAATTTTTTTGATAACATTTATTTAACAGCTAACTTTAACGGCTGAATCTTACCAAATGACTCTTTCTCACAAAATATCACAAGCATTTTTACTGCTTTTGTGCCTCCAAATCGCTGTTTTTGGAGGATGTGGGAATGTTTTTGCCCAATCCTACCAACTCCTAAGCTATCAGACAGACCAAGGACTGCCCAACAACATGGTCAAAGGCATCACACAAGATGCCACAGGCTTCATTTGGGTAGCTACAGACGGAGGCATCTCGCGCTTTGATGGCAAAAACTTTTTCAATTTCAAAAAAGAACTTCCCTCCAATTATACCAAAGGATTTATCCGAACGATGGCAGGTAAGATATTGTCTGTCAATGATGGAGGCATCACAGAAATTACAAATACCCACGAAGGTGCGACCTTTGCCCCTTTCCTACCGGGCGGACAAGACCTAAAAGACGAAACCAAAACCATCTACCCAAAAGATGCCTTAGAAGACTGTAAGAATAACATTTGGATAGCCGAAAGTACAAGCATTTTGCGTTGGACAAAAGGACATACCAAACGTTATACTTTTGAGGAAAAATACCTGAAAAATGACTTCTCACGCTCTTTCAGAATTGTAGAGATGTTTTGTGGACAACTATTTGTTACAACTTTTGCAGGTTTTGTATTCAGATACAACGAACAGACCGATAAGTTTGACCTCATAGACATTGGCGAGCGCGTGTATGATGTGAGTGATGTAACTACGCCTACGCGCAACACGCTTTGGCTGGGCGAAGCCGATGGCATCACAGAAGTCAAATTCTCTAATGACTACCTGACAGCTACCAGCAAACGCATCATCAAAATCCCTGCAGTATCGTCTTTGTGCATTGATAAAAAAGGTAAAATATATCTTGGGACGTGGCGAAAAGGCGTACATATCATTGATTATGAAAAAGATACACCCGTAGCCCGCAAAATTGAAGAATCCAAAGCCTCTGTTATCAACCATATTTTTACAGATTCAGAAAGCAATCTTTGGCTTTGCACAAATGAAGGACTTGAATTTTTACAGCCCAATTCTTTCAAACCTGTCAAAACAACTGAAGAAAATGTCTATGTTCAGTCCGTTTCTTACAGGCAAGGGCAGGCACTTTTGATTTGTGAAGGCTCGCGCGTACACAGTGTAGCCTTTCACAAAAATGATTACGAAACACGCCTTATCTACGACAACAAAACCAATATATACGGACTTACCCAAACCAAAGGGAAATACTACATAGGCACAGGAGATGCCAAAATCATTGTTTGGCAGAAAGGAGAAACAACCGAAATCAATGTCAATAAATATGGACAAACTGTAAACCAACTCTATACCGACCGCATGGGCGATGTTTGGATTTGTCAGTATGATAGACCAAATGGCTTACTCAAACTCGATGAGGCAGGCAAGTTGGTATTTTACAGCAAAAGTGAGGGAATAGAGTCGCCCATATATGCCATTACCGAAGCAAAAGATGGTACATTTTATGCGGCAGGCGAGGGCAATGCCTTTTTATATAAATGGAATAGCTCAAGACGTATTTTTGAAAATATCAGTCTGCCTATTCCTGTCCAATCCAATATCCCGCTCCGCGTGCGTGATATATATGCAGAAGACAATGGCGATATATGGCTTGCCACCAATTTAGGGCTTTTTTTGCAAGAAAATACAAAAAAGAAAATAACAGCTGTCAATTTGGGCAAACGCTTTGCACAAGCCGATGTGAGTTCTGTTACCAAAGACAAAGACAATAATTATTGGATTGGTTCAGAACTTGGACTCATCAAATACAAGGCAGGCAAGGCAGTGATCTTTGAAAAAGTAAATGGACTTTCAAACGTAAATATCAGCCATCGCGGTATTCTTTGTACCAACAACGGCAATATATTCGTAGCCACCACCAATGGCTTCAACTACTCTGTAGAAAAAGTAGGCGGGATAGAAATAACGCCCGCGCCTGTGTTTTTGACCATGAAAGTCAATGGACAGCGCATAGATTGGGAAAGAAGAAAAAACTTTGAGGGTGGGATTACTTTTCAAGCCGATTTTGTATCTTTTACCTATCCGAATCAGCCTGTACTCTATCAATACCGACTAAAAGGCATCACACAAGGCGAAGATTGGGTAGAGCTGGGTACGCAAAACCAAATCATACAACCTCGCTTGCCTGCGGGCGACTACCTGCTGGAGATACGCGCCAAGCAACAAGGCAATCACGACTGGAGCAAACCCATAGTATTTGAATTTAGAGTAAATAGGTTTTGGTATCTCAGCGCAGTAGCTATATTCTTATACATCATATTGGCTATATTTGTCTTGTGGGCAGGTGTGAGCCTCTATACCTACAGGCTAAAACAACAAAAAGCGGTACTCTCGCGCCGTATTGCCTTAGCTACGAAAGAAATAGAAGAACGGGCGCAACATTTGCACGAAGCCAATACACTCCTTTACGCCCAAAAAGAAGAAATCCAACGCCAAAAAGAAAGCATCGAGGAGAAAAAAGACCTCCTTGAAGAAACATACAAAATCATTCAGCTAAAAAATAGCAAAATTACGGACAGTATTCGATACGCTCGCACGATTCAAACCGCCGTCCTACCTGAAGAACGCGCTTTGAAAAATGCGTTCCGAGAGCATTTCATTACCTACCGTCCGAAAGACATGGTTTCAGGGGACTTTTATTGGATGTTGCCATTCCAAAACCATCTTTTTGTGGCTGTAGTAGATTGCACAGGACATGGCGTACCGGGCGCGTTCATGAGCATGATAGGGCATACTTTGCTCTATCGGATTATTAAACTGAAAGGAGTCAGCGAACCTGCCCAAATCCTCTCCATGCTCCACAATGAAGTCCGCGTAGTTCTTCGCCAACGCCACACCACGAATGTAGATGGTATGGACGTATGTCTTTGCTTGATAGAAAAAATGGACACGCAAAATGACCTCTCGCCCCGAAAAATAACCTTTGCAGGTGCAAAATTACCACTTTATTACATTACCAACAATTCCTTAGAAATTTTGGAAGAAGACCGAAAAGCCATAGGGGGTATTCAGAGCCAAGTACGCCAATTTACAAACAAACAAGTCATACTCCAAGCAGGCGATATGCTTTACCTCAGAAGTGATGGCATAGTCGACCAGAATAATGAAAGGCGCAAAAAATTTGGCGAAAGCCAATTCAGCCGACTTTTAGAAAAAAATGCGCACCTTCCTATGTCTGAGCAAAAAATCTTACTCGAAGAAGCCTTAGACAAACACCAAGAAGGCACAGAACAACGTGATGACATCACAGTCTTGGGTATTAAACTTTGACGATTCCATTTGTTTTTTTGTATCAACCAAAAAAAATGCCTTTTTTTCGGTTGGCAATCCGCTTGCGGTTGTCAATCCGAAAAAAAGACCGCGAATTGTTTGCGAGTTTCTGTTATTTCGCTTGTGTAGATGTTAAAAAAGTGTAGGCAAGGTAGGAGTTTTTTAAAAAAAAACTTGCCTACCCACGTGGGCAGGCAAGTTTTTTATTATGCCCCTTGCCATAATTCAAAAAAATGTAACTACCTTTGTGCATTACTGAAATTCTACAAAATAAACCCCTTGCCTGTACTTTTTAGGGTGTATTAGGGGCAACTGGCATAAATTTAACACCAAAAATCAGTTTGTGGCATACAAACTGTTATAGTTATAAAAAAACCTTAACAAAATGGCAAATTTTCGCTTAGGTGTAAGTTTTAAAATAACCGCGCTCGTGATAGCAGTCGTATTCTTGTCTGTTACGACCATCAGCTACATTGCCTTCAATGTAGCCAGAGGGTACTTTCAGGAGCGTTACAAAGAGTCTATAGAAGTCATCACACGCCTGAAGACTCAAAAAGTAGAGGCTTTTTTGGAAAAAATCCGTGCCAATATCAAGTTCGGAAGTGAGCTAAAAGCAGTACGCACACAATTGGAGAAAGGTGCTATGATTTCGCCCTTGCCTACCCCCGCCGACAGTACCCAAAAAGTACGCCCCGATACTACCCAAAAGGATAAAAACAAAATTCCTCCCAAACAAGCCGAAAAACTTAAAAGTTTGGCAGAGGAAGAAATGGAGGACTTAGTCCAAAATGTACTCAAAAGCTATGAAGTCCGCAATATCTATCTCACAGATGCAGATGGCATTGTGCTTTATAACAAAGGCGCAGACGAAAATACAGACAGGAATGGCAAAATATTTCAAGAAGCTGATGCCAATACTACCCGATTGGGGCGCGACTCCATTTATTTTAGTCAAGTATTCCAGCAAGCACGCGAAAATCTTATCCACGTAGTTGCCCCCGTAAAAGACAAATCGGCAGGCAAGACATTGGGCATGATTATCTATGAAGTGCGGCTAAATTATATCTTCCGACTTTTGAGCGACACTACAGGTTTGGGCGATACAGGCGAGATACTTTTGCTCAAGTCTATCAGCAATCAAGAAATCAAAATCTTGAACGAACCCCGCCTTTTTGCTACAGGCAAGTTCCAAAAAACAATTTCGCGTTTTGCTTCAGACCAAACTGCTATCCAAAGTGCTGTAAAACCTGAAAATGCCTTTGGTTCAGGAGAAGACCGCGATTACAGAGGCAAGCGCGTGATGGCTATGTGGAGCTATGTGCCACTTACAGATTGGGGACTTGTGGTCAAGCTCGACCTCGATGAGGCAAATGAACCCATCAATAGCATCATCACTAACTTATTCGTTACAAGTCTTTTGGTGTTTTTGGTCGCTATTTTGATAGGGATTATATTCACACGCAGAACCATTATTCAGCCCCTTTCGGTCTTAAAAAATGTAGCAAAACTTTTGGCGCAAGGCGCACTCCCCGATAAACTTCCTCAAAATACCCAAACCAATGACGAGATAGGCGAGATGAGCCAAAGTCTTTCCAATGTAGTACAGGACTTGAAAGTAAAAGCAAACTTTGCACGAAATATCGGACAGGGCGACTTGCAGGCAAGTTTTCAACCTACAGGCGAAACCGACTTGCTGGGCAATGCGCTACTCTCTATGCGTGATAGCATCACGAATACCGCCAAACGTGATGAGGAACGCAACTGGATTGTAACAGGTTTGGCTGAAATAGGGGATATTTTGCCTTCCATTGCGACTATCGAGGAGCTGGGCGACCTTGTTTCGGAGTTCGTTACAAATAAAATTGGCGCGGTACAAGGCGGTTTTTATATCGTAGAAGGCGAAGAACCCAACCAAATCATAGAACTTAGCGCAAGTTATGCCTACAGCAAACGAAAATATCTGAAGGCACAGTTTAGGTTTGCAGAAGGATTGGTAGGGCAGGCGGCAGTAGAAAAAAACCGCGTACTTCGGACAGAAATTCCAGACGACTACATGAGCATCACTTCAGGCATTTTGGGCGATAGAAAACCCAAATGCTTGCTTATCACGCCCCTGATAACCAACGAAACAGTCTATGGTGTACTTGAGTTTGCGGGCTTTGAGAAATTTCAACCACGTGAGATAGAATTTGTGGAAGAGATTAGTGAGATTATTGCCCGAACGGTCTTCAACATCAAAGTAAAAGAAAATACGGAACGCCTACTCCGCGAATCTCAAAAATTGGGTACAGAATTACAAAAAAACCAAGTGGTTCTACAGCAAAATGCTACCCAAATGGAGCAATCTAAAATAGAAGTGGAGCGCGTGAACGTGCAGTTGCAAGAAAAAATACGCGAGGTACAGCTTGAGCAAGACCGCACCCAACTTTTCCTTGCAAACGCTTCCGAGATTATTACCATTTATGAAGCTGACGGTACTATTCGCTATATATCGCCCTCTGTAGAGCGTATCTTGGGCTATACTGCCAAAGAAATGACAGGGCTAAAAGACATTATTTATGTCCACCCAGAAGGCATCGAGTCGTATGAAAATATGTTCATGACACTCATGGAAAGACCAGATGAAAAAGTTACTATTCAATATAGCTACCAACACAAAGACAAAGACCACATTTGGCTTGAAGCCACAGGCGCGAACTTTTTGAATGACCCCGCTATCAATGGTATCCTCATCAACCTCCGCGACATCACAGAACGCAGGGAAGCGGAACGCGAGCAACGCCTCAGAGGTCAGATGCAAGCCCTTTCAGAAAATTCGCCCGACCTTATTACGCGTATCACAAGCGAAGGACAGATTTTTTATATCAACCCTACCATCGAGAGTTATACAGGCAAAAACAAAGAATTTTATCTTCAAAGATCGCTCAGAGATGCGGAGCTTGGCTTGCCTGCCGCTATGATGCAGACTTGGATAGACCTTTTCCAGCAGGCAAGTAACAAAGGCACAAAAATCCATGACGAGATGTCTTTCAAGTCTGAAATAATGGGGGGACGTACTATGCAAGTGAATGCCATTCCCGAATTTAGCGAAACAAACGCCCTGGAGTCTGTACTACTTGTATCGCACGACATCACAGAGCGAAAAGTCATTGAAGAACAAATCAGCGACAAAAACCGCAAAATTACGGAAAGTATCAACTACGCCAAGCGTATTCAAGAAGCTATTTTGCCTGATACCAACTATATCAAACAGGTATTTCGCAACTCGTTCATACTTTACAAACCGCGTGATGTGGTAAGTGGGGACTTTCCTTGGTTCTTGCAAAGCGGAGATGATACGTACATAGCGGCGGTGGACTGTACAGGACATGGTGTACCAGGTGCATTGATTTCACTCATTGGATTCTTCTTGCTGAATAATATTGTAAAATTGAATAAAGCTACCACACCAGGTACTGTTCTTGACTCGCTTGATGAAGACGTTACACGCACACTGAAGCAAGACGAGCAAGATGCTTCTACGCGCGATGGTATGGATATTTCACTTTGTAAAATCAATCTCAAAAAACGCCAAGTAGAATATGCTGGAGCGCACAGACCGCTATATTACTATACCGAAGACGACTTACTCGAAATCAAAGGCAATAAGTTTCCGATAGGCGGCGGGCAGTACAAAAACCGCAGTAAATTTACCAACTCGGTTATCAATTATTTAGAAGGAGATTCTATTTATCTGTTCTCTGATGGCTATCCAGACCAATTCGGTGGGGCAAAAAATAAAAAACTCTCGCCTCGCAAAATCCGCGAAGTAGTAAGCCGACACCCCGAAGCTGATATGGTAGAAGTTTCACGCTTGCTTGACTATGAATTTGAGGAGTGGAAAGGCAATAACAAACAGACAGATGACGTGCTGATGATAGGGATTAAGTTTTAGTAGCCGTTTTTGGAACAAAATATAACAAAAACACCTTGCCTACCGACTGGGCAAGGTGTTTTTTTTTGTAAATGTGCTACAAACTACCTAAAATTGCAAAACTATAAATGATTATTTCATGAAATTGATATTTTTTATCGCCATAAGTTTACTATTTTGCAGTGCGCTATTTAGCGAAAACTACGCCCAGACAGATTTCAGGGAAGGTTATGTTGTTAAAGCTATGGGGGACACTTTGCATGGTAAAATTGACTATAAAAGAAGTAAACTGTTAGCTATTGCTTGTGTCTTCAAAGATTCTTTGGGAGAAGAACATACCTACAAGCCAGACCAAATTTTAAGTTATAGATTCAAACAAGAAAAATACTTTGTTTCCAAAAAAATCAACGAAGTTTGGTATTTTCTTGAGTACTTGGTGCAAGGTAAAATTAGCCTTTATTATATCGAAAATGATAAAGGAGGTAGTTATTTCATTGAAAAAGAAGGGGAAAAATTGATAGAGCTTGCATATGAAGAAGGCAAAAAATATATAGAGGACAGATATGTAAATTACAAAAGTACGCGCCATATTGGGTTGTTGAAATACTATATGCAAGATGCCCCCAAGCTCACTGATAAAATAAATTCATTAAAAATACCAGCACACTCAAGTCTAATAAAACTAACCAAAAAATACCACGAAACAGTCTGTCATGGCGAACAGTGTATAATTTATCAAAAAAACAAGTCCATGACACGCATCTCATTGGAGTATGTAGCGGGTATGATGCATTTATCAAATGACGATTTTTTGGGTACCACCAAAAATGCTACACTTTTTCAAACGGGTGTTTTGGCTTATTTTTGGACAAGCAGACGAAATGAAAGAATATTTATACGTGCTGGCTTATTGTATAATCCCAAAATAAATTTTGAAAGTGCTTACAGATACCACGTCCCTTTTCAAATAGGCTATATGGCACCGCGAACTAAAAAAAATACGTCCAATGGTTGCTATGAATATGATTTCCCCCATTTATATAGCGGGTGTAACCATAAGACTAACCCAAAAGTTGAATGTTAGCCTCCAAACTTGGGCAAGGTTTTTGCCAATTCGCACGCTCTTATTTATACCCAAAACCTATACAGACACTTCTATTTTGGGGAGCTTAATGATAGATTTATTTTGAAATAACTACTTCGCTTGCCTACCGTTTTGTTCAATACTGCCTTAGCGTTAGAGAAAAAACAGGCAGGCAAGGCTAAGGAAATTTATGCTAAAATTGCTAAAGATAGCACTTTTTGGGGCGAACAGGCTCACCTACGTTTAGAACTTTTGAGCAAGAAAGAGGTAAAAGAGCATATTGCGAAAGGTATTTTAGGGACTTGGCGATTGCACATTAACAAAAAACCTTGGTCTGAAAAACTCTATAATTTTGAAACGGAAAAAACCTTAAAAATCTACACTAATGGCATAGCTGAATGGTTTGAAAATGGTATTTCAAAAAAGAAAACAACCTACAAATTATATGATGGAGAGTTACCAAAAAAAACTCAAGAAAATATAGAATTTGATATGGATATTGTAATCAATATGAAAGACCCTGAATTTCAGTGCCTCATATTGTTTGAGCAAGGTGGTTTACAAATATTGCGAAAAAAATATAATGCTATTAGTTTAGCTTATGTATCATGTTGTGGTGAAATCTTTTACAGGCGTGTGGAATGAAATCTGTGCTTGATTCCTTACCTTTGCCCTTCTAAAAAACCATACGCCATGAGATGAGAAAAAAATAATTTTGCACTATCTTTGCTGTAAAAATAAGGTATGTAAGACGATTTAGGCAAGTACATCAATCCATTTACAGATTTTGGATTCAAAAAAATCTTTGGCGAGGAGGCAAAAAAAGACCTGCTGATAGATTTTCTCAATACGCTTTTGGAAGACAAAGGCAAGATTATCACACTTACCTACCTCAAAAATGAACAGTTGGGCAGGCAAGAAAGTGATAGGAGAGCTATTTTTGACCTCTATTGCGAAACTGATACAGGCGAAAAATTCATCGTAGAGATGCAAAAAGCACGTCAAAAGTATTTCAAAGACCGCACTTTGTATTATGCGACTTTTCCCATACAAGCGCAGGCAAAGAAAGACATCAAAAACGCCAAAGAGAAAGAAAAGGAAGTTATTTGGGACTACCAACTGCAAGGCGTTTACAGCATAGCTGTTATGGATTTTAGGTTCGAAGATGGTGTAGTACATAAAGTCAAGCATGACATTATGCTACAAGACATCACAGACCACACGCTTTTTTATGATAAATTGCGTTTCATTTACTTGGAAATGCCCAATTTTACCAAAAGAGTAGAAGAACTGACCACTCATTACGAAAAATGGTTGTATGTCTTGAAAAATTTATCTAAATTAGAGGCAATTCCTGAAAAACTAAAACAAAGTATTTTTATGAAACTCTTTGATACGGCTGAAATCGCCAACTATGATGCGCAACAGCTTGACCAATATAAAGATAGTCTAAAAGACTACCGCGACCTTAAAAACTCTCTCAGTACCGCTTTTGATGACGGTTTTGGGAAAGGTTTTGGAGAAGGTTTTGGAGAAGGCGAACTCAAAAAAGCTATTCTTGTGGCTCAAAAAGCTATTCAAGAAGGAGTTTCTGATGAATTTATACAAAAAATAACAGATTTGTCCATACAAGACATTGCCCGAATCCGTGCTGAAATGACATTATAACCTATTTGCCATCTCCATGAAAAAAATCCTTACCCTTTTAGCCTTTGCAGTAAGTATAAATCTTGCCTACGCACAGCGCAAACCCTCCACAGTGGCAGATAAGCAAAAAGCTGTAGCCCAAAAAGAGGCTTTGCGCCAAAGTTCGCTTTTGAAAAACTACCCTATTCGAAGCGTGGGACCTACCGTCATGGGTGGGCGCGTGGTAGATGTGGAGGCAAGTCAAACGAACAAATCGCTGTTTTATGTCGCATACGCATCGGGTGGCGTTTTCAAAACTACCAACAATGGACAATCTTTTGAGCCTGTTTTTGATGGGCAGGCAAGACTGACTGTAGGCGATATCGCACTCTCGCCTGCTGACGAAAACGTGCTTTGGGTGGGTACAGGCGAGAACAATTCGAGTCGTTCCAGCTATGCGGGCTTGGGTATGTATCGAAGCGCAGACGCAGGCAAGACTTGGACACACGCAGGACTCGAAGGCACGCAACACATTGGGCGCATTGTCTTGCACCCCAAAGATGCACAAACCGCGTGGGTAGCTTCTATAGGCGCACTTTACACGAATAACGAAGAACGAGGCGTTTACAAAACCACAGATGGAGGCAAAACTTGGCGCAAAACGCTTTTCATCAACGATAGCACAGGCGTGATTGATTTGCTTATCAATCCACAAAACCCCAAACAACTTTGGGCTACAAGTTGGGAACGCACTCGAAAGGCAAATCATTTCAAAGGACATGGCAAAGGCTCTGCCCTTTATATGTCGGAAGATGGAGGCGAAACGTGGGCAAAAATTACGCAAGGCTTGCCTGCCCCCGAATATACAGGACGCATGGGCATTGATATTTGTGCTTCGAAACCCAATGTTTTGTATTTGGTATTAGACAATCAGCAAGAACTCAAAAAGCCCAAAGACAAAGATACGGCAAGTATTACACTCAACAGCTTTAAGGAAATGGACTTGCCTACCTTTGAAAAATTGGAGGATAAAAAATTAGACGCTTTTTTGCAAGATACAGGCTTCCCTGACCGCTACAATGCCAAACGAGTGAGGAAAGAAATCAAGGAAGGCAAGTATAATCTCAAAGCTATAGCAAATTATTTTGGGGAAAATGCCAATAACAACCTTTTTGAAACTGAAGTCATAGGTGCGGAACTCTATCGTTCAGATGATTTTGGCAAAACGTGGGCAAAAGTGAATACTGAAAAATTAGAAGGGCTTTTTTATACTTATGGCTACTATTTTGGGCAGGTAAGAATCTCGCCTAAAAACCCCGAACAAGTCTATATTTTTGGTGTGCCTGTCCTTCGCTCTGATGATGGAGGCAAGACTTTCAAAAGTTTGGCAAGACTCGACAAGGTTCATGCAGACCATCACGCGCTTTGGATTGATGCCCAAGACAACAATCGCATTATTTTGGGCAATGATGGCGGTGTGTTTCTTAGCTATGATGCAGGCGAGCATTTTACACAATTTGCGAATGTCGCTGTCGGGCAATTTTACACTGTAGCTGTAGATATGGAAACGCCGTACAATATTTATGGCGGATTGCAAGACAATGGCGTGTATGTAGGTTCTTCGAAATCTATAGTGAACGATAGCCCCGATTGGCAGTTTATCAGTGGAGGCGATGGAATGTTCGTACAAGTTCACCCACAAAACAATCAACTGCGCTATTCAGGTTATCAATTTGGCAATTATTTCAGGTTTGAAAATGGCAAACGTTCTACCATTACACCTGCACATTTGATAGGCGAAACGCCTTACAGGTTTAATTGGCGCACACCACTGATTTTGAGTAAACACAATCCTGATGTGATTTATTTTGGTACACAAAAGGTGTTGCGGTCTTTGGTAAAGGCACGACTTGGGAGGCAAT
>JAAFJK010000435.1 GCA_013298105.1 Cytophagales bacterium | reverse complement strand
TGTGAGGTGCTTTATCAACAAACTTGCCTCCTCTGGATTGAATTTGCTGGTAGATTCCTTGAGCATTTTCTCCTCAAAACTACACCCTGCCGTATCTATAAACTCTATCGGGGGAGACTGCGCTCCTTCCCAAATAGCCAAAGTGCGGTCGGCTACCGAAGCGTGGGCTTTGAGCTTTCCATCATAAAATTGTTGGTTAGAAAACTCCATGATTTGGGTGTGCATACGGTATTGCACCTCGAGCATAGTCGCGGTTTGAGGATAGAGATGTATCATCTTTTCCATCAAAGTCTTGCCCAAACCTTCCTTCAGGGCTTGTGAAGATTTTACAGTAGGTGGGAGCTGGCAATGGTCGCCTGCCAGCACTACGCGGTGGGCTTTGGCTATGGGTATCCACGTGGCAGGCTCAAGAGCTTGTGCCGCTTCATCTATGAATACTGTAGAAAAAACACGCTTTTTGATGTACCTATTTACACTTCCTACAAGCGTGGCGGTGATAACTTGGGCATTTTGCAACAAGTTCTCGACGATGTATTTCTCGATATTGCTTGCTTCGTCCAGCATTTTGTGGGCTTCTGCAAAAAGAAGTTTGCGCTGTTCGCGCTCATCTTTGCCAAAGTTTCGCTTGTATTTGTGCGCCATTTTGCGGAAGTCGTCTGCGCTTTTACGGATTTTGCGGAGTTGTTTGTATTCTTGGTGTTGGATTATTTGGGCATCGAGGCTGTAGTCTTGGACACTCTCCTCTATGCGGGCAGGGTTGCCGATACGCAAGACCTTCAAGCCCGCTTGGGCAAGTTTTTGAGTCAATAAATCTACGGCTGTATTGCTGGGTGCGACTACCAAAACCTGTTTTTCGGACTGTAGAGTGATGCGGATAGCCTCTACAAGTGTGGTAGTTTTGCCTGTACCTGGCGGTCCGTGTATGATGGCTACGTCTTCTGCTGCGAGAATATGCTGAACAGCTTTGTTTTGCGAGTCGTTGAGTTTGGGCAAACTTACCTGCCCCACTTCGGGCTTAAAAGTGGGCGCTTTCTCACCTGTAAAAACCGCACGTAATCGTGCAGTGGGTTCTTTTTCCGCTTTTTTGATGAAGTCCATCGCTTCTTGCATCTCTTTGTAGCTGGCAGTATCAAAGAGCCAATCCACGCCAAGTTGTCGTTCGTCTATCCAATCGGGTGTTTCGCGGGTAGGCAAGGCTATGCGCATATTATTGCGGAAAAGCGCGACTATTACGCCATTGATAGATTCATTTGCCTTGCCTGCCTGTGCAGTATTATGAAAAAGAGCCACCGAGTCGCCCACTTGAAATCTGTGCGGTTCGTCTATCTGGGTGGTGCGTTCTATGCTGATGTGCAGTTGCTCGCCTGTGCCTATCTCTATGTGCGATACGTGGATAGGATACCACGCAAAGCCCTGTTTTTTGCGTTCGTGGAGTGGCGTTTGGGTAACTTTCTTTTCAAATTGCACCAATTCCTCCTCCCACTCTATCTTGAGTAGGCGCGTAATATTTTCGAAGTAGTCCATAGTTTTTGTAGCTTTTTTGCATAAAACTGCAAAAAAATTATGCAAATATATCCAAAAAAACTAAATGCACGTTGGGTAGGCAAAGGGTAGCATTTGGCATTGTTGGTATTTTAAAAAATTAGACTTAACAGTTCCTTGCCTACCCAATTTTTTGTTCTGATAGCTCTATACAAAAATGCTATCTTTAGGCGGTTGTAAAAGGTTTGTACCTTGCCTACATTTGTAAATTATTGATAATCTTATGGCTAAAAAAAGTGAAATTTCAATCAAATTTGGTGAAAGAATGCGTAAGTTAAGAACAAAAAAACATCTTTCTCAAGAAGAATTAGCAGACCTTGCCCATGTGCATAGAACTTACATAGGCACTATAGAAAGAGCAGAAAAAAATATAACGCTTGTCAATATTGAGAAAATAGCCAAAGCATTAGAAGTAGGCATCAACGAATTATTAACCTTTGAAAATGAACAATAACAGCAATGCCAATAGACTTAGGCGAAAATGGCAAGATTACAGTGCTAAAAATGCGGAAGCGGCTGAAAAAGATTTTTTTCAAGTCTTCCAAATTATCTTTGAAGATACAGAATTTCGAATAAGGTCAAAACCAAATGAGTTTAGAAATCTATATGTTGAGGTAGAGTTAAACAAACAAGAACTTACTGAAATCTATACGCCTACTGAAGCTATCACAAAACATGGTGTTTTCCCCGATTATGCTATAGATAATCTTGCCTCAAACAAAACGATTTATATAGAAGTAAAAAGGCAAGATGGTTGGGTAGAAGGTGGCAAGCGGTCTGATGGGCGTGGAAATGCGCATGAAAGGTCTTGCAAATTCTTTACACCAGGTTTGCAAAAAGAATTGCGTAAAAAAGGTAATTTACCAGAAGACGTACTGCCTTTTTGGACTGTTTTTCAAGGAGACATTACCCGCGATCCATGCAGGGTTAGAGAGATTACATTTTGGTATGCTGAATATACTGCACACTTCTTTTTTTGGAGAAATGCACCAAATCCTGAAGCACTTCTCGACCACTTTGAAGCACACATTAGACCATTACTTCTGTAAGCCATTTTTCTTCTTCATATTCAGCCCTGACATCTAATCCCCAAACGTCCCAACCCGCTGGCTGGTGTCTTGCAAATAGTTCAATACGGTCTTGTGTAGGAAACATATTTTCTATTCCTTTTAATACATCAAGGGGTTTTTCGCTGTGATTTCCACGTGGAACTCTTACAAGTTGTTTTACGTTTCTTGCACCTCTCGGCGTGGGTATTTTACCTTTTTTGAATACCAAACATAATTCGCAATATGACATTGTGTATTGCCCTGGATTGTGGTTCATCTTATCCCAAACAAAAGCGACTGTTCTGTATTGAAAGCCCCAAGCTTTGCCGAGTGCAAGTCCTTGCTCTAAGTGCGGATTTGTAACCCACATAAACAAAAGACAATCATCTTTAGAAATTTCTTGAATGGGTATTTTCATCATTTCTACCGTTTTTAGGGTAGGATATTGAAAATTAGCGGCACTGATAAAAATATTTTTTTCCCAATTTATATTATCTTCTTTTTTCCCGCTTTTATCAAATTGCATTTTCCCACCATAGTCCCAAGGTGGGTCAGCATAGATAATATCATACTTTTTGTCAGGTAAGTCAGGATATAAGTCAGGAAGGTTATTTCTTTTAGTTTTTTGTTCTTGTGTTGTATTGTATATCCTATAGCCTGATATAGCTTTTCCTTTATCAAGTTCATTCAATAAAGGCTTCATACTACCAAACAAGTCTTTTTGCTCTATATTCATTGTTTTTGCTAATTTTATGATGCAAATATAGACAATAAATTATTTTTTCAAAAATAATCTATCTAAATTCTCTCCCTTTATTTCTAACAAAAAAAGATACTATCTGTTATACTACTATCATGGAAGACCAACTCAATAAAATCCTACAAGGTTATACAGATTATGTACTCACACACGAGCGCGTACCCTCGTCTGTGTATGTGCTATGCAAGCACTTAGCGATAGAAGAAGCGGACTTTTACAAATCGTTTGCGTCTATCTCCGCCCTCGAAAAAGCCCTTTGGCTTACCTTCTTTGCCGATACTTATCAGCGCGTAATGGAAGACGAAGTATATGCCAGCTATGCCGTAAGGGAAAAACTCCTTTCGTTCTACTATACGTGGATAGAGGTCATGAAGCCCCACCGAAGCTATGTGGTGCATACCTTGAAACATCAAGATTGCCTACAACTAAAACCTGTGTATTTTGAGGACTTCAAAAAGACGTTCTTGGATTATGCAGAGAACCTTATGCAAGAAGCCCGCGAAACAGATGAATTCCCAGAGCGGATGTTTGTCCAAAATATCTACTCCCTCATTTTGGGCTGGCAGGCAAGTTCAATACTACAGTATTGGGTAAAAGATACAAGCGAAAATTTTGAAAAAACAGACGTTTTTATCGAAAAAAACGTAAACTTTACATGTGACGCGCTAAGTCGTTCTTTCTTAGATTCTGCCTTCGAATACTTGGTATTTGTCTTCAAAGGATAACGCAAATAAGAAGTACGAAGTAAACAAGGTTCTTAATTTTTTTACGGGATTAAGTAGTACAGCGAGCTTCCAGCTCGCCATTTCACGCAATAACTTTTGAAGAACCACAATAACCCAAAACTATGAAAGAACAAAATAATATACCGACTACAAAAGTCCAACGTGCCGCCAAATTCGTAACTACAGGCGTAAGAATAGGGGCAAACTACCTGAAGCATTATACCAAAAAAGTATTCAATTCAGAAACCACCCGCGATGAACTTCATGCCGACAATGCCCGCGACATATACAATGCCCTCAGCCAACTGAAAGGCTCTGCCCTCAAAGTCGCGCAAATGCTCAGTATGGATAAAAACATATTGCCCAAGGCGTATGTGGATAAGTTCACAATGGCACAATACAGTGCGCCCCCGCTCTCTGCACCTTTGGTAGTCAAGACATTCCAAAAGCATTTTGGCAAAGCCCCCCAAGAAATGTTTGATACCTTCAATATGCAGGCTGTCAATGCCGCTTCTATGGGGCAAGTCCATGAGGCATATCTGGCAGGCAGGCGTTTGGCTGTCAAAATCCAATATCCTGGTGTGGCAGATAGCATTCAGTCTGACCTCAAAATGGTAAAACCTTTTGCCTCTGTCATCTTGCAACTACCCAACAAAGATATTGAAAAATATATGCGTGAAGTAGAAGGCAAACTCATGGAAGAAACAGACTACGCCCTCGAACTCAGAAGGTCGATAGAAATATCGAAGGCGTGTAGCGTAATACCACACCTTGCTTTTGCAGAATACTTGCCTGCCTACTCGTGCGATAAAATACTCACTATGTCGTGGCTGGAAGGTATGCACTTGAAGGAGTTTTTGGCTACCAATCCAAGCCAAGAAATCCGAAATCAGATAGGACAAGCCATGTGGGAGTTTTACAACTTTCAGATGCACACCCTCAAAGCCGTACACGCAGACCCACACCCAGGAAACTTTTTGATGCGAGAAGATGGCACTTTGGGCATCATTGACTTTGGCTGTGTGAAAGAAATCCCCGAAGTGATTTATGAAAATTTCTTTGCGGTTTTGCACCCTCATTTTTTGCAAAATGAAGTAAAAATGAACGAGGTCTTCAAGTACATGGAGTACATCTTGCCTACCGATAAGCCTGAAGATGTGGAGTTTTTTGTGGATTTATTCAAAAAAATGCTCTTGCTTTTGGCGCGACCTTTTAGTTTTGAGTCTTTTGATTTCAGTAATGATGATTATTTCAAAGAAATCTATGACTTTGGCGAATCTCTTGCCAAAATGCCCCAAATACGCAATGGCAAAGAAGCACGAGGCTCAAGCCATGCACTTTATATCAATCGGACGTATTTTGGATTGTACTCTAT
Organism: Cytophagales bacterium; assembly: GCA_013298105.1. Taxonomy (GTDB): domain Bacteria; phylum Bacteroidota; class Bacteroidia; order Cytophagales; family Microscillaceae; genus RDXI01. The sequence continues at coordinate 15,175 of JAAFJK010000435.1, read as the reverse complement.
CCTGAATGAACTCAAATGCAATCACATAGAAATCACAAGACCTGATTGGCTGAAAGCCTAAAAAAGTTTGAGGTACAAGATTTGAGGTACATTTTTTTGTGGGGGCAACATAGATGGTTGCCCTTTTTTGTTATTTATTTGGTTTTCGGAATCTATTTTTATTATTGCGGTTGCGATTGTTGCTGTTATTTTTATTATTCAGGTTGTTGGGTTGGCTGTTGTTGTTGGTATTGCCGTTGCTGTTGCCGTTTGTGTTATTGTTGTTATTTTTATTTGTTTTGTTATTGTTGTTGTGGTTGCGGTTATTTTGGTGGTGATTGCGGTTATTTTGGTTTCGATTGTTGTGGTTATTTTGTTTTTGACTTGCCTGCCTCTGCTTTAGGCGGTTGAGTGTAGCGGGGTCTATGATACCACCTTCAATCAAAAGCCTTTCGCGCAATTCTTCTGTAAACTCTATGCCCGCCAAGGTTTCTATGTCATCTACAAAGTTGTTGTCGCGGTTGTTATCTACCTGCCAGCCACTGTAGTACGTTTTCATGAGGCGCAAAATGAAGCCGTATGCCTGATATTGCTCTTCGCTGTCTGTTTTTTGGGTAGCTTCTTTTACGAGTAGCTCAAGGTGTTTGCCATAATGTCTGAGCTTGATTTTTTTGCGCTGGTAGGTAAGCGGTACAGGCTTTTTGCCCATGATGTCGGATTCGGGGGTAGGGAAGGGCGCGTCTGTTATATCCAATTCAAAGTTGCAGATGATGTGCAAGTCGTCCCAAAGTTTATTTTCAGTATCATTGTCTTTGGGGGCATTGTTGGGTATGGTAGGATTGACTTGGCGCATGACCTCTATGATGGTATGGGCGGTCTTAGTGCGTTGGTCTTTGTTTTCCATTTTGAGGAGTGTGTCGCACATTTCTTGGACAGTGCGCCCATACTCACGCAAAACAATGTGGTGTTTGCTGGTATTATAAAAAGTTTCGAAAGAAGCCATAAAATGAAGTTAGAAGTTTGAGGTTTGAGGTAGGAGATTTCCTCAAAAGGTTGCCTGTAAAGATACAGGCAACGTTATTGGGTAGGCAAGGGCGTTATTCACCAAAGTAATGAAACATCCAAAAGCTCTCTTTGTAGAGGTTCAGGTACTCGGCTTCTTTTTCGCGCATTTCTGCGATTTCTGGTTCGGTTTTATCTTTCAGCCCCATGAGGTGCAGTACGCCATGTACCATCACGCGCCTCATCTCCTCTTCGGCTGTTACTTGATAGGTTTCGGCATTTTCGCGTATGCGGTCGATGCTTATGAATATATCGCCCTCCACTACGTTGTCTTCTTCGCTTTGGTCAAACGTAATGACATCAGTGAGGGTGTCGTGTTGCAAAAACTCTACATTCATTTTGTGCAGGTGCGTATCAGAACAAAAGATGTAATTGATTTCTTCGAGTGCAAAACCTTCATTTTCAATTACTTGTACAATCCACTTTTGCAAAGTGGGCATTTCATTGGGCAAGAAATTGGTGTCTTCTCTAAAAAAGTGAATCCTGTGCATATTGTTGAGTTACATAAAAAATATAAGTTCTACTTTGCGCCCCTCGTCTTGGAAATTTACTTCGTCTGCCAGATTTTGCATAAGGAATATGCCACGTCCGCCTTCGAGTTCAAGGTTTTCGGGTGCGGTGGGGTCGGGAAGTTTATGAAAATCAAAGCCTGCGCCTTCGTCTTCTACCCATACATAGATGCGCTCATCTGCAAACTGCATAGTAAGCGTAACCATTTTGCGATGGTTTTCAAGATTGCCATGTTTGATGCCATTATTTACGGCTTCCATTACAGCAATCATGATATTGCCATAGATGTCATCGTCAATCTTAAATTTATCTTTTGCGTTGTCAATGAAGCTCTCCACAATGCGTATATTTTCCATGATGGACGGGACTTCTATGCTTATTTTATTCATTTTTGTAGATAAAGATAGTTTTTGCTTGGGAGTGTTTTGTTTTAAGTATTTGATCTTATCAGTATAAAACGCTTGAATATTTTTAAGTAAAACTATTCGGTGCGTAATTATCCCAATATTCTCTTGGTGTCAAAATTTTTGTATATTCAAATTCACTTATAGTAAAGTCAAGCGTATTACCTGTTGTCAAGTAATCTGCTGAACTTACTGCTGCCAATTCCAAAAATTTATTATCACTTGTATCTGTTAAGATTTGTATCTTTTTATCTGTTTTATAAAAAGTTGAAATTTCACGCAATCTATTCAAGATAACTTCTGCTTTGATTTTGAAGTTGGTAAACTTAGCAAATTTATCTCTGTTTAGAACTTCTACATATTCGTCAAATATTTCTTTTGAAAGACACGTTTTTACTTTTTCTGTCAATACCAACTCGTACAAGATTTTTGCTGGGATAGAACTTGAAATCAATGCTGAAACAATGACATTTGTATCAAGAATGAGTTTTTGCATCTCTGTTAGCTTTTATTTCAGCGTTAATTTCAAACATAGTCATTTCAGAAAGTCCAACTTGTTGAGCTATCTCATGACACTCTAAAAGAGCTTTTCGTGCATATTCACGCGTGATGATTTCTACCAAATCAGTAAACTTAACTTCTGCATTTCCCAAATTATATTTTTGAAAGTCAGTTTCACTTACTTTTATTTGCAATGTTCGCATATTATTATTTGGTTTAAATTTTTTAGGTGGTTTGTGGAGATAGAGACACAGAATAAAGGAGAGGTAGCTAAATATAGTATATGTACGTTTTCTATTTTCACAAAGTTGCTTTGTGAGGTTGTAAATTTACTATATAATTTTATATTTTGCTAATTTTCGCTAAATTTTTGGCATATTGTTTACAAAATCTTTGAGATAGAGCGGTTCAAAGTAGGCAAGGTCTTCTGTCTGTTGAGTTATTAGTTTTGGGTAGGCAAGTTGCCCTATAGCGTCTGCGGTAGGCAAGATATTGTCCAAAAACACCGCGTTTGGGTGCTTTATCAAGTCTTTACACTTGCCTGCCCCATCGCCAAAGTACAGCATTTGGTGGTTTTGGAGCAGGTCTGCAAAAGCGTCTTGGTCTATGATTTTGGCTTCGGTAGGCAAGATTTCCTTGCCTGCCCCGTCCCATACTGCACAATATACCTCCATGCGCCGCGCATCAAGCATAGGGCAAAAAAGCGTATCGGGCGCGTGGCAGGCAAGGAGCGGGTAGGCAAGTGCCTGCAAAGTATGTACAGCTATGAGCGGTATCTGCAACGCAAAACAAAGCCCCTTGCCTACCGATACGCCTATGCGAAGCCCTGTATAAGAGCCAGGTCCTTTGCTTATGGCTACCGCTTGAAGGTCTTGGGTTTTTGCGCCTGCTTCTTGAAGCGTTTGCTGAATAAGTACAGTGAGCTGGGTAGAATGTGCTTGTGGGATAGCCAATGTCTTTTCTACCAAGAGTTTTCCCTCTTTATGCAAAGCTACTGCACATACGTTTGTGGCGGTCTCGAGGCTAAGTATCATGCGGGAACGTTGGGTATTTTGAGGAATATGGTGGTGCCTTGATTGTATATACTTTCTATGCGCACTTTGCCTTTTATTTTGTCTAAGGCTTGTTTTACGATATACAGCCCCAAGCCTGAGCCTTCGGCTTTTTCGGTGGCGCGGTAAAACATATCAAATATTTTGGGCAAATATTCGGATTCGATGCCTATGCCTTCATCTTGGATAGAAATGGTCGCATGGGCGTGATTTACCTCTATTTTGATTTGTAAGGTGCTTTCGTCTTGGTTTGTTTTTTGGTATTTGATGGCATTGGAGATAAAGTTTTTGAAAATAATCATCAACCTGAACTCGTCATTGTAAAAGGGTGTGTCATCTTTTTGTTTCAGTATCCACGTCATGCGCGGGGCGCAAGGCATATATTGTAGCTCGTCGAAGCATTGGGCAATAAGTTTCTGAAAATCAATGCGTTGTGGGGCTATGTGTTGGTTCAGGTTTTGGGAATAGGCAAGAACAGTGCGTATGAAGTTGTCTAACTTTTGGGCGCGGTCTTGCATCATTTGGATATAGCTTGGCATATTCTCAAACGTGGTTTCGAGTTGCATCAAGTTCAGCAATCCAAGCATAGAACTCAAAGGCGCACGCAAGTCGTGCGAAACTTTATAGACAAAGCTGTCCAGCTCAAAGTTTCGGTCTTTGAGTTCTCGGAGTGTATTCTGTAGGAGGTGTTCTGCTCCTTTTTGGCGCGTAACATCACGTGCGATGCCTCTGTAGTTAGTCAGTTCCCAATCACTGTTGTAGATAGGTGCGCCGCTTGTCTGTAGGAGTACGATTTTTCCGCTTTTATGTTGATATTCAAGTTCTTCGAGCATGAAGTTATCGCCTCTTGCCCATATTTCTTGAAATATTTGCCATTTTTTGTCCTTGCCTCCCTGTGTCGTGAATTGCATGACAGACTTGCCTACCACTTCTTTGGGTGTATAGCCAAGTATATCATAGACTTGGGGGCTACAATAGGTAAATTTGCCTTGTATGTTGGTTTCCCAAATCCAGTCGCTGGTAGTTTCTACGAGGTTTCTATATCGCTGTTCGCTTGAAAGGAGTTGTTGTTGGGCTTGCTTCAAGTAGGTGATATTTTCGCCTGTAAAGAGGCTCATGACGAACTGCTCCTTTTCATCAAGTATAGGCGTAAATCGCCTGAGCAAATGTACTTCTTTGCCTTGCTTGTCTTTGATATTGTCTTCCCATTTGGTAGGGATTTTGGTTTGTCTGATGTGGTGGAGTTGGTTTTGTTTTACTTCGCCTCTTTTAGTATCTAAATTTCTATATTCATAATAGTCCAATATTTTTTTGCCAATGAGCCATTTTCGGAGTTCTTCGTCTTTGATGGCTTTTGGATTGAGATAAGTGTAAGTATCGTTTTTGTCCAATACAGCTATATCTATAGGTATGTGATTCAGGATAGTTTCATAAAATTCTTTTTGTTTTTCGAGGGCTTGTTGGGCTTCTAAATAAGTGGTCATATCTCTGAATATGCCCTGAATCATCTGTTTGCCGTCATGTTCGAGTAGATTGCCTATGATGGCAGTGGGAATTTCGTGTCCGTCTTTGTGTATTACCCAAAATATCTGGTGGGAGGTCTTATCCGTTTCTATGTAGTCTTGCATGGCTTTGGTATATTCCGCCCTAAATCTTTCTGGGTGTAGTTCGGAGTGGTGCATTTCTACAATTTCTGCCATATTTCTGCCTATCAGTTTTTGCGCCTTGTCGTTAGCGAATACGATTTTTCCATTTTGAATATCTATCAAAAAGATGGCTTCTGTGATTTTATTTATAAGGTCTTCGTATTTAGCTTTCCATTGATTTTTTTCAGATATATCCCACGCTACCGCCAGTACACCTGTGATTTTGTCTGCTTCTTTGATAGGGGAGAGATGCAATTTATACCATATTTTTTCGGTTTTTGCCTCATTTTCAATAAAGTCTTCAGTTTCTATGATTTCTCCTTGTAGTGCTTTTTGATAGGCTTCTGATAAGTATTTTTTGAGTGTATCTTGGGTGGTATGTGGCAGAAGGTCGCCTATTTTGGGGGCATTACCTAATAGCCTTTTGTACGCCTCAAACCAAATCTTATTGGCTTGGGTAAGGCGCATTTCGGCATCTAAGGCATACATAAAAAAGGGGGCATCGGCTATGATGTGCATTTTATTAGGGCAAATCTTCTACTATTTCGGGTAGCGAAGCATTTTTAGGTACAAGTTGGTCGATGATTTGATTGATTTGGGTAATGACTTGAAAGAAGTTATCTATGTCATTTTGAGGTATTTGGGCAAGGACGGCTTCATTGAATTTTAGGACAGTTTCGCGGGCGTGTTCGCGGGCAATTTTGCCTTTTTCTGTAAGAAATATACGAAAAAAACGGCGGTCTTTGTCATCTTGCACTTTAAAAATAAATCCTACTTCTTCCATATTTTTCAAAGTGCGCGTAATACTCCGCGCCTCCAGCCCAAGCAAAGGGGCAATTTTGGTAGCAGGTGTACCTTTATCGAGGTCAATATTCAGCAATATATAGCCTACCGAAACTGTAAGTGCATATTGGCTTGCTTCTGCATTATACATACGTGCTATAGCGTGCCAAGTCGCTTTGATATGATAGTCTATGGTATCTTCTCTTTTCATAAGGTTGCAAAGATAGCTTTTTTCTTGCAAAAAAGCGCAACATAGCCAAGGAATTAACTACAGCTTTTTTCTTGCAAAAAAGCGCAACATAGCCAAGGAATTAACTACAGCTTTTTTCTTGCAAAAAAGCGCAACATAGCCAAGGAATTAACTACAGCTTTTTTCTTGCAAAAAAGCCTCAAATTCCCCGCGCCAAAAATATATGGGCTTGCGCATAAAAAGGGTGGCGTTCTTCGTACATCTGCTCCAGACGCTCAAAAATCTCTGTGGGGGCAAGATGCGCAAAAAGCGGACGAGTAGCTTCTTTCTCGCTGCATATTCGCTCGGTAACTTCTTTCAAATCAGACAAAAGATAGATGCAAAGGCTATGATTGACAAGTTGTGCAATATTGTCATAAAAGCAAGGCGTACCTCCGCCTACTGCCAAAACCGTATTTTGGCAAGTCAAGTATTGATGTAAAATCTCCTGCTCGACCTCTCTGAATTTTGTTTCGCCTTCTTGTTTAAAAAACGCTGTAATGGGCTGTTGGGTGTGTTTTTCTATCTCGTGGTCAAGGTCTATGAATTGGTATTGCAGTTCCTTTGCCAAACACTTCCCAAAGGTCGTCTTGCCAGCCGCAGGCATACCTACCAGACTAATCAGCATAATGTTATAAGATTCGGTAGCTTGTTTGCTAAATTTGATAAAGACTTTAAAGATTGGTAGAATTTTATTTTTTAGTGTGCAACATTTTTAGTTTCTTTTTGAGGCTTCGATTATTGCTTTTTCTATGTTGTCATTTGTTAATTCGTATTGATTTAATTGTATAATATTGCTTTGTTTGATATGTAGTTGTCCTTCATTTCCTTTGTTGCCTCTATGTTGCCCTTTTGAATACAAGGGATTTTCTAAAACTTCTTTACTACTCATTACCCAAACTACTATTTCATCTCTAAAGACTGCAACCCAAATAAACACATCACAACATTGTGGTTTTAGTTGTTGGAAATTCATCAAGAAATTCTTATGAGTATTTCGTGATAATGCTTTCATATAAAGAGGTTCATTGCTGTCGCTATCGACCGCTCTTGATGCTTTAACTTCAATTTTTATTCCATCTAACCAAAGGTCATAATCGCCTGAATAATCAATGTCAAGTGTTTTATGAGGCATTTTGAGTTTAGCGCATTTGCCTCTCAAATAGGTTTGAGCAAATTTTCCAAATGTGGCAGGTGCCGAAATTTCAAAAATCCAAAGATTGGGATTGGCATTAATGTATTCTGTTCTTATGTCAATATATTGTTCGTATGACAAGCCATTTCTGTCTATCAAGTTACAAATCAAATATTCATACTCGTTAAAAGGGAAATTTGTAACACTTCTTCAAGGTCTTTTGCTGAACCCTTGAAAGTGTCAATTATCTTGGTCTTTAATTCCGAAAGTTCCATTTTTAATTTTAGTTATTTGTAAATAGTTCAAATAATCAATTTCCGAAAAATCTTGATAATCAGCAAAGTAGTCTATGTGAATGGGTAATAATTCTAAATCGCCACGCAAGACTTTATGAGTTGAAAATAATTTATTAAAAAGCCAATTCATGATTTCACTATTCAATAAATCAGCAAGTTGTTTACCTGTTATTCCTATATTTAGTGGGATAAGTAAATTAGCACTGTTGAGAATAAGCCTCTGTTGTGTATCACAAAAAAAGCATAAATTGGAAGATATAAACTTGTAAATCAGTTTTTCTGTTGCCTCATACATTTTTAAGGGCGCAACTTGTTGAAAGTTAGAAAAATCATTCAACACAAATGTATTTGGGACTTTTAGTCCATTTTTTGTAATATCAGAACCTTTATAAATTGGGACATAACCTTCTTTTGGTTCATCACTACAAAATTTATCATTATTTCCTGTTACGATACCCAACGCCCATGTAGCCTTGCCTTTTAACGTAGTATGTTTTATTGAATAAAGTCTTTCAATTACTTGTGTTTCCTGTGCATCAGTCCAAAAATTGAAAATAGATTTTGGATTTTGTTTAAAGGAATCTAAACTTCTGTTGAAAGTTCTATTATCAAAACAACATTCAATTTCAATATCAGCATTTGCTTTTGAATTTTCAATAATAATAGCCTGCGCTTTTGTTACCAATCCCTTGAATGCCTTATCATAATCAATAAAACGTAGAATTTTTTTAGTTATTGCTTTCTTCCTTATATCTTCAAAAGTAGCAATATTAAAAAATGCTTCTTGAACCAAAAAACCTAAAATACCATTTTGTGCAAGTAAAGATAGGCTTGCGCCCATAAACAATGCTGTAGTATCTAAGCTATTTCCACAATTATAGTTTGAAGCGAATTTTTCTTTTTCTTCTTTATCAATTTTTTTGCCCCAAGGTGGGTTGGTAAATATCAAATCAAAATGTATAGTTTCTTGACTAAATTTGAAAGCCTCTTGTAAAAAATCGCCTACCTTTATATGAGGCGTTTCAAAACCAAACTCTTTTTTTATACGTTCTTTTGTGATATGAACGGCATTTTTATCTATATCAAAACCGTAAACATTTTCAGGTAAGATACCCAACTTTATGGCTTCCATGATAAAATTTCCTGAACCACAACAAGGGTCTAAAAATTTAGAATTACTATCAATCTTTATATTTTTGAACATATCTTTCACAACCCATGAAGGAGTATAGTAAATACCTTCTTTATTGCGGTAAGAGTTTGATAGGGAGGATTCATATTCAATACCAATATTTTCGCCGCTAAATTTTTGAACTAATGAAATTACATCATCTGATAATTTTTCGTGATTATGGTTGTCTTTTTGTAACTTATTTGCTCTTGAGGTTAATTTTTCTTTGCCTGCAATATTTGACATAAAATTATCAAGTGATTCTTGTGCTATTATTCCTTTACTTGAAATTTCCAAATAGCCTGTTTTTATCCAATTACGGATAGTTGCAGTAGAAACGTTTGCATTTTTTGATGCTTGTTCAATAGTAAAACCATACGTTTCTACTTCTCCAAATAAATTTGACTGTTGCATAATTAAATTCTCAGCTCTTTTTACGCCAAAGGCGTGCTTTATTTTCCTCTCCATTCAAGAGTTTGGTTATATTTTTTTGGTGCGTAATGACCACCACCAAAAACATCAAAAAGCCAAAAACTATCACTACAGGGTCTTCAGGTCTGAACCTTGGCACAAGCAAAAACAAAGGGAACGAAAGTGCCGCAAGCATCGAGCCAAGAGAAACATATTGAAATATCAACAAAACTATCAAGAATATGCCCGCACTCATCAAGGTAGTTTCGGCTTCTATAGCCAGCATCATACCCAAAAGCGTAGCCACGCCCTTGCCTCCCTTGAAGCCCACATAGACAGGGAAAATATGCCCCACGACCGCCAGCGCGCCAAAGATAAGTTTATAAAAAACCAATTTATATAAAAATAATTCGTGGTAATCCACAATCTGTAGATAGCCTATCAGCCAAGCCACATTCGTAGCCAAAAAGCCCTTTAAAATATCCATCAACAAAACCACAATCCCTGCCCTTTTGCCCAACACCCGAAAGGTATTTGTAGCTCCAGCATTGCCACTGCCATGCGCGCGCACATCTATTTCATAAAAAGCCTTGCCATACCATACAGCCGTAGGTATAGAACCAAGCAGGTAAGCCACCAATGCGCCCACCATCACATACAACACTTCTAAAGTCATGGTACAAAGTTAGGTTTTATTTTGTTAATTTTCAAATTTTTGTTTTTTTTTCTGTATTTTTTACAAAGATTTACCAAACAAAATCCAAATTTTTATGTTTTTAACCTTTGTAATATCCTTTGTAAATAAATAAAACCAAATATTATACCGAAAAACAAACCGAAAAACAAATAAACTAAAAAAAATCATAATTTTTCTTTGTTAAATTATATTTACTAAATTGCAAACGGTTTAGAACAATTCATTTTTTTCTCCCCCCTCCATGCAGACCGACAACATCTTACTCATTGGTGCCTTTGGACAAATCGGTACAGAGCTTACAGAAGCCCTGCAAGGTATCTATGGCGATGCCCATGTGATAGCAAGCGACATACGCCGTACTGCCCCCGAGCAGGCAGGCAAGGTGCATTTTGAACAACTCAACGTACTTGATGCAAAACGACTGGGCGAGCTTATAGATAAGCACAAGATTACCCAAATCTATCACCTTGCGGCTGTGCTATCGGCTTCGGGCGAGCAAGACCCGATGTTCGCTTGGCAACTAAATATGGACGGGACTATCAATGTACTGGAGGCGGCACGCGAAAAAGGCATCAAAAAAGTCTATTTCCCCAGCTCTATAGCTGTATTTGGCAAAGATACGCCACGCCACAATACACCCCAAAATACTTTCATGAATCCTTCCACGATTTATGGAATCAGCAAACTGGCAGGCGAGCGTTGGTGCGAATATTACTTCAATCGCTATGGCTTAGATGTCCGAAGCCTGCGCTATCCTGGCATCATCAGCTACAAAACGCCCCCAGGCGGAGGCACTACAGACTATGCAGTGGATATATACTACAAAGCGGCTATGCGCAAAAACTTTGAGTGCTTTCTGAAAGAAGACACTTACCTGCCCATGATGTATATGCCTGATGCCATCAAAGCCACGCTCGACCTCATGCACGCGGAGGCAGGCAAGGTAAAAATCCGCAACAGCTACAATGTGTCTGCTATGAGTTTTAGCCCCAAAGAAGTCGCGGTAGCTATCCGAAAACACCAACCCAACTTCAAAGTAAGTTACAAACCCGATTTCCGCCAACAAATTGCAGATTCTTGGCCTACGTCCTTTGATGACAGTGTAGCGCGTGCAGATTGGGGCTGGAAGCCTACCTACGATTTGGAGGCTATGACAGCCGATATGCTCACAAATCTGGCAGAAATGGCACTTGAGGAGGTTTACGATTTTTGATTTTTGATTTACGATTTACGAATTACGATTCCTAAATCGTTTTTTTCAGTTAGAAAAGAACAAACTTATGCAAAAAAATAACCGAATCCAAATAGCGCAAGATACCCTTGACGTGATTCAGACAGGGTTTTATACCTTGCCTACCGCCGAGATAATAGACCTCCGCGAAAGTCAAAATTTTGCCGAAGACCATACCATATTGCATACCCCCAAAGACCTTGACCACAAACTCAGCGCGTGGCAGGCAAGGGCGATATATACTACCGCTTACGAGGTAAATACCAACACCACGATAGAAGCCCTTTTAGCATTGCAAAGTCCTGAAAATCAAAAGATTGGGATACTCAATTTTGCTTCTGCCAAAAATGCAGGCGGTGGCTTTTTGGGTGGAGCGCAAGCGCAAGAAGAAAGTTTGGCAAGAAGTAGCGGACTCTATCCTTGCCTGCTTCGCGCCCCCGCATACTATGAAGCGCATAGAGCCATGAAGTCCTGCCTTTATACAGACCACATGATTTATTCGCCTCAAGTCCCTTTTTTCAAAAATGACGAAGGCGCGTATTTGCCTACGCCTTGTTTGGCAGATGTCATCACCTCGCCTGCCGTCAATGCAGGCATAGTCCGTCAAAGAGAACCCGAAAATGCAGATAAAATCGTAGCCGTTACGCGCCTTCGTATGCAAAAAGTGTTGATGCTTTTGGCAGAAAACGGCTGTGTGGATATTATTTTGGGCGCGTGGGGTTGTGGCGTTTTCCAAAATATACCTTCCGAAATAGCCGCGCTCTTCAAAGAGTGTTTGGCAGGCAAGTTCGAGGGCATTTTTAGGAAAGTCGTCTTTGCTATCAAGTCCGATAAACCTGCCATGCTTGCGCCTTTTCAGCAAAGATTTTAATATTGGGCATTTGCAAAATAAAAATATTGAAAACTCGTTTTGATTTATATTTGCCTATTTATCATGAAAAAACTTATCCTTTGCCTTCTCTTTTGCTTTTTTACAATAACTTCTTTCGCACAGATGAAGCCCCGCACACTCATAGATAAAAGCGTCCGCTTTATTTATTTAGTATCAAAAGACCGCAAACTAAATCCCGAATACCGCAAAGGCATCGAGATGGCGGCTAAAAGTATTCAAGGCTGGTACAAAAAGCAAATGAATGGCTTTACCTTCAAACTCAACAATCCTATAGTAGAGGTCGCTTACAGCGATAAAAACGCCAATTATTTTTATGATAATCCCAATGGAAAGGAGAAAAAACAATGGGGTTACAACAATACCTTTGAGGAGTGTAGCCGCCTCGTGGGTGTAAAACATTTTGACGAAAAATATATCTGGGTTATTTATTCTGATGGACCTGGCAACTCAGGCATGGGAGGCAGTGGTGTGTGTATTATGCCCGAAGATGACCTGCTTGGACTCATAGGCAAACACCCCCAACAACCCGAAATAAACCGTTGGATTGCGGGCTTGGGACACGAGGGAGGACACGCTTTTGGGCTTCCACACCCCGCAGATACCGAAAAAGATGCTGATGCCATTATGTGGACAGGAATTTATGGCGGAAAATACCCCGACATTTGCTATCTCACTGAACAAGACAAAGAAATACTTAGCAAAAGTCCCTTCTTTTTTGATGAAAAAGGCAACCCAATAGCAGGCAAGCTCTCACAAAGTATCGTTTTTTCTTATCCAAAAGGTGTATTCACAAGGTTTATGAATGACAAAACGCAAGAAATAACTTGGGTAGAAAATACTCAAGAAGGCAATGCGTTCCGATTCACTGAAACCAGCGAAACAGGGCAATATTATTACCTCAAAGCCATCAATCGCAACCTCGAGATTAGAATCCCTGTACGCGGAGGGCAAAGCCATATCTCCACAGACGGAGGCACGATATGGCGCATCTTTCAAATCATGAAAAAGCCTTGAAATTTCTCCCACTCTTCCCAGAAGTTTGGGTAAGATTTGCGCACAGCTTCGGGCGTAGTGAAAGTAAAATCACACCACATCAAAAAAGGCGCGAAACCCATGACCATGCGGTGGTCATGGTACGTTTCGATTTGTCCGAAAGTAGGAGGCACTACAAAGTTTGGTATTTGGCGCAAAGCCCAAATACCTTTATCTTCTTCATAAAAATCAAATCCAAACACTGCCAAAGCCTGTTGCAAAGCCTGTATGCGGTCTGTTTCTTTGATGCGCAAACTTTCCAAACCTTTGAACCTCCACGTAGGCAAGTCTGCCCCTTGCCTGCCCGCCACAAGCGGTAGGATAGTCTGTGCAAGGTCAGGGAAATCTGTAAAATCTATAGTCCTATCGGCAGGCAAGGCAGGGGACACATGGCTTAAGATAACTCCGCCCCCTTCCACAAATTCAGTTGCTACGCCCCAATACACCATCAGCTCGGCTATGATGCTGTCGCCTTGCCTCGAATCCTCAAACAAGCGTTCCAAAAAAAGCGTATGATTATTGTCTTTAAATACTTTTTTTGACAAAGCAAAGGCACTGTACCAATAACTCGCGGCACTCCAGTCGTTTTCTATGTGGCAAATGCGGGCTTGATACCTTTGGCGTGGCACATAAAATTCTTGCCTACCCCAGTCCGCTTCTATGCTGATACCAAAGGCTGTCATTTGCCTCAGCGTCATCTCTATATACGGCTTCGAGGATACCTTGCCTACCAACCGCAACCGCAAGCCATCAGGCAGGCAAGGCGCAACAAGCAAAAGTGCGGAAACGAACTGACTACTTACATTAGCCTGCACAGCCAAAGTATTGGTTTTTTGTTGAAAAGCACCTATTTTCAAAGGCGGGAAACCTTCCTTGCCTACATACGCTATATTTGCGCCAAGCGCACGCAAGGCTTCTACCAAAATGCCTACAGGTCTTTCTTGCATACGCGGCGTACCCGTAATCATACTGCCTACAACGGTACTGACGGCTAAATAAGCCGTCATGAATCGAAAAGCTGTGCCTGCATCTTCTGCATCAAATACGTGATGATGAAGGGACTCAAGCATTTTTTGCAATACTTTCGTATCGTTTGCCTCTGAAAGATTGTCTATTTTAATCTCCACCCCTGACTGTTGGTAGGCAAGGGCTTTTATGATAAGGGCGCGGTTGCTTTCACTTTTGGAGGCAGGCAAGTCTATTCGAAGCTCCATTGGTTCAGGGTGGCTAAAAGGTGATGCGCTGTGAGGTCGGCTTGGCAGGGAACTATCGTTACATAGTTTTCAGCCAACGCCCATTCGTCTGTGTCTTGTCCTGGGTCTTGATTCACGAATTTGCCTGTGAGCCAAAAATATTTTTTGTGGTAAGGGTCTGTACGCTCCTCAAATTCTTCAGCCCAATGTCCTTTGGACTGTCGGCATATACGCACACCCTTGATGGGGTCGGCAGTAAGGGCGGGTATATTCACATTCAATGCTATGCCTTCTGGCAGTCCATTTGTGAGGACTTCGCGGACTATGTTTTGGACGTATTTTTTGGTGTGCGAAAAGTCGGCTTTGTGGCTAAAGTCGCAGAGCGAAAATCCTATGGAGGGATAACCCTCTATCGCACCCTCCATTGCGGCAGACATTGTACCAGAGTACAGCACGCTGATAGAGGAGTTTGCGCCATGATTGATGCCACTTACCACGAGGTCGGGCGACCTGTCGTGCAGTACATAATGTTGGGCTAATTTGATACAATCGGCGGGCGTTCCCGAACATTCGTAGGCAAATATGTCGCTTCCAAAAACTGTAGAAGGCGTAAGGCGGAGCGGATGCCCTATCGTGATGGCGTGTCCCATACCCGATTGGGGCTTATTTGGGGCGACTACTACCACTTCGCCCAGCTCGGCTACAGCTTCTACAAGGGCGCGAATCCCACCTGCCATTATGCCGTCATCATTGGCAACTAAAATCAAAGGTCTTTCATTTTGCATGGGGCAAAGATAGCTTTTTTCTTGAAAAAAGCGCAACGGGGCAGAAGAAATCACTATAGCTTTTTTCTTGAAAAAAGCGCAACGGGGCAGAAGAAATCACTATAGCTTTTTTCTTGAAAAAAGCGCAACAGGGCAAAAGAAATTACTATAGCTTTTTTCTTGAAAA
>JAAFJK010000278.1:1552-10193 GCA_013298105.1 Cytophagales bacterium | reverse complement strand
TGCGCACCTACCTACTTGAGCAAAAAGGTTTTAGGGTAATACGTTTTTCGAATGATGAGATTTTGAAAGAACTGCCTAAAGTATTGGATATGATTAAGGAGGCTTTAGCAGGAAACCTCCCCCCTGCCCCCTCCATTCTGGAGGGGGAGTCCTCGCTCTTGCAAAGCAAGAGCGTTTTGCAAAGCAAAAGCAATTCGCAAAGCGAATTGAACTCGCAAAGCGAGTTCGAGAATCCCCCCCTCCAGAATGGAGGGGGCAGGGGGGAGGTTTCCCTTGTGGCGTTTACAACAAGGATTGATACTATTTTCGGTGTTTCGTACCTTGTGCTTGCGCCTGAACACGAAATTATCCCTACCCTCACTACCGAAGCGCAAAAAGAAGAAGTGGAAAAATATGTAATTTGGGCAAAAAACCGCTCTGAGCGCGAAAGACAAGCTGAAGTAAAAACTGTTTCAGGTGTGTTTACAGGAAGTTATGCCGTTAATCCCTTTTCAGGCGAGCAAGTGCCTATTTGGGTGGCAGATTATGTGCTTTCAGGCTATGGCACAGGTGTTGTAATGGGCGTTCCTGCGTCAGATGAGCGCGATTTTCGTTTTGCTACACATTTTGGCTTGCCTATAGTACCTATCATAGACCGCACCGCGATGGACGAGGCAGGCAAGGTAAAAGAAGCCTACAACGAAAAGGTAGGCAAGATGATTAATTCGGACTTTTTGAATGGTTTAGAGGTAAAAGAAGCCATTGCAAAAGCGATAGAATATGTCGTGGAAAATGACTTAGGCAAGGCAAAAATCAATTTCCGTTTGCGCGACTCTGTTTTTGGCAGACAACGCTATTGGGGTGAGCCTGTGCCTGTGAAATATGATTCACATGGTTTGCCTGCCTTGATAGACGAGTCAGAATTGCCTCTTATCTTGCCTGAAATAGACGAATACAAGCCCACGACTGATGGCGAACCTCCTTTGGCACGCGCTACAGGTTGGCAATACGAAGCAAGTACAATGCCGGGCTGGGCGGGTTCTTCTTGGTACTTTTTGCGCTACATGGACAACCAAAACAGCGAAAAATTGGTAGGCAAGGAAGTGGCTGAATATTGGAATCAAGTCGACCTTTATATGGGTGGCACAGAACACGCGGTAGGGCATTTGCTCTATAGCCGTTTTTGGAATCACTTTTTGTTTGATAGAGGACACATTGCGCACCGCGAGCCTTTCAAGAAATTGATAAACCAAGGTATGATACAAGGTATGTCGGCTTTGGTGTATCGAATCAAAGACACGAATAAATTTGTTACGGTTCAACTCAAAGATAAATACGAAACGCAAGAGCTTCATGCAGATGTGAATATGGTGGAAAACAATGTTTTGGACGTGGAAAGGTTCAAGGTGTGGCGTGCAGAATTTGCTGATGCGGAGTTTATTATGGCAGAAGATGGCAAATTCCACTGTGGCAGTTTGGTAGAAAAAATGTCCAAACGTTGGTACAATGTTGTCAATCCTGATGACGTGGTAGGCAAGTATGGCGCAGATACGATGCGTTTGTATGAAATGTTTTTGGGACCTTTGGAAATGGCAAAACCTTGGAATACCAATGGCATTGATGGCACATATAAGTTTTTGCGCAAATTGTGGCGACTTTTCTATGGCGAACATGGGACGTGGCAGGTAAGCGAGCAAACGCCCTCGCCTGAAGAATACAAAACATTGCACAAGTGTATCAAAAAAATCACTGAAGACTTGGAGCGTTTTTCGTTCAATACGCCTGTGAGTGAGTTTATGATTTGTGTGAATGCGCTACAGGATTTGAAATGCTCGAAGCGCGAAATTTTGCAAGACCTCCTCAAATTGCTCGCGCCTTTCGCGCCACACATCACAGAGGAACTTTGGAATGCTTTAGGCAATGCGGGCAGTATTCACCACGCCGATTTTCCAAAATGCCATGAGGCTTATTTGGTAGAAAACAGCTTCGAATATCCTATCCAAATCAACGGCAAACTCCGTACTCAAATCTCCTTCCCTATCGACATGAGTAAAGAGGACATCGAAAAGGCGGTTTTGAGCAATGAAGCGGTGCAAAAATACTTAGAAGGCAACTTGCCTAAAAAGGTGGTGGTTGTGCCTAAGAAAATTGTGAATGTGGTTATCTAAAACTTGCCTACCCAAACCACACTAAAATATTGAAAATGAGTATTTTGGTGTGGTTTGTTAAAATTAACAAATCATTTGCTTTTTTATAAAACAACTGCTAACTTTGTACCATAGAACAATCAAAAAATGAATCGAAATTTTAGTTACTTCAAAGACGAATATGGAGTAGATGGCGCAAGAGATAAATTTGAGGACGCTTTTCACACCATCATCAGTTCTTTATACAAAGGAGAAAACGTCAAGACTGTAAAAGTCAAACAAGGCGATGGTGGAATAGATGTTTTTATAGGCGATTTTGGACAAAAACCTCTCAAAGTATATCAATGTAAATTTTTCTTAGACTCTATTGGCGAATCTCAAAAAGACCAAATACGCAGTTCTTTCAAAACAGCGATCGAATCTACAGAATTTGAAATAGAGGAATGGATTTTGTGTGTCCCTTATCAAGAACTTGATACTAAGGAACATAAATGGTGGGCTGATTGGAAAACTAAACAAGAAACAGCGTACAAAAATGTAAAAATTACCCTGTATGATGGTAAAACCATATTAGATTTGGCACACCAAACAGGTACTTATAATAGCGTATTTGAAATAGAAGATAGCTTGGCTATAAAAAACATACAAAATACAGTTCAAGATTTGTTTTCTAAAACTGAAGAGATAAGTAGTAAGTTGGACAATCTCACTTATGTTACTGAAAAACTATCAAATCATTTAGGTAAAGTAGTTAATATATTGGTTAAAAATATTCAATATAGTGGTTTAAAATCTAAAATACTTCCACCTGAACCAGAGAATAAAATGACATACAATGATTTGAAAAAATATAAAAGTACTATTCGCAAATATGGAGAGTTTGGTACTAAATTAGAAAAGATATACTCAACATTAAATGATGAAAAGCCTAATACCCAAACAAGATTTTATAACAATATAAATGACAAATATTTATTAATAAAAGATGACATTATTTCAAAAAGTATTGATAAAAATATAACAGAAATAGATATTATTCGAAAAAATTCTGATACTATATTTGATGCAGTAATAAACGAGATGAGGAGAGATTATATAAATTCGAATAATTTTGATAAAGACATCGATAATGGAGAGCTACACACCTGTTTATTGGTAATAGCTGTAGATGCTTTTATTAGTTGCCATATACTTGAACGCCCACCTGAAATATGATACTCTACAACGACATAAACCCCAATAAAACACTTTATGTAATTGGTTCTGAGGTCATTGGCTTATTAAAAAAAGAGCCGAATGACTATGTTGATGTATTTGTGTTGTATGATAAATACATACAAAAATTTAAAAAAAATATTTCTATTAACTTTTTTATATATGCGTTGGATTGGTTATTTCTAATCAATGCTATTGAATTTGATGAACATAAAAATAAATTAAAAAGATGTTTTTAGATAAACTTGTTATCTCTGCTAAATTTGGAATAATTAGAGAGGTAAAATTTAACCCTCAAGGCGTTACGCTTATTACAAGTTATGACAATAGTGTAGGCAAAACTACACTATTGCGTGCTGTTGATTTTTGTTTGGGTTCTGATGGCAAGGACATATATACAGACAAAGAATTTAAAACAGTAAATGAAATAAAAGACTACTTAGAAAGTAATGAAGTGGCTTTTACACTTTATCTCAACACTATTTCAGGTAAGAGTCATGTGCTTTTTCGTCAATTTGAGAAAGGTGGACATTTTATAAATCTAATAGACGCAGAAGACTATTTGACTAATAAGTATGCGGAAGGTGTTATGGCGATTGTATTTGGTGCGAGGGCTACCAAGCCAACTTTGAGGCAAATAATGCCTAAGTTTATTCGAAAAGAAGAAGACACTAAAAATAACACTTTAAAGTATTTACATGGAGCTACTACAAACGCTGATTACGAAACTATTAGATTGTTTTTATTTGGATTTTCAGACAAAAAAATGTTGTCAGACAGGCTTAGTTTAAAAAATATCTTAAAAAAAGCAGAAGACAAACTCAAGGTATTGTTAAATAAATCTTCTTTGAATAAAGCAGAACAAGTATTAAAAGGTATAGAAAATGATATTATGAAGAAAGAGAAGGAAGAAAAAAACTTTCAACTTGATAGTGTTTACGATGAAGATTTAAAAACGCTTAATATCTTAAATAAAAAAGTGAACGACCTAACAAGTGAAATAAGTAATATAGAATTGAAGATTACCCTCAATAAAGAAACTTTACAAGAATTAAAGAGTAATATTGCAAATGTAGATTCTCAAACAATCAAAGAATTGTATGAAGAAGCAACAAATATTACATCTGATATACACAAAACTTTTGAAGAAACTTTGTATTTTCATAACACTGTTATTCAAAGAAAAGTCGATTTTGTAAGCAAAAATATAGAAGATTCAGAAAGACTGTTAGCAAATAGACGAACTGAATTGCCTATCTTGCTTGCAGAAAAAACTAAGATATTCAATCGCTTACAATCAAAAGGCTCTTTTGCAGATATTCAAAAATTACAAAGTGATATTAATATGCTTTATCAAAAAAAAGGAGAGGAAGTAAAATTTATAGATATGGTCAAAGAAGCAAAGAAAGAAGTTGAAATAAATAAGCATGAGCTTGAAGAATTAGTCAATAAATTAAAAATTTATACAAAAGATTTACAAAATAACATCACTATTTTTAATAACTATTTCAGAGAATACTCAACCACTTTATATAACGAACAATATGTTATGTATGTAGAGATAGATCAAGATTTCAAGAAATTTGATTTCAAAATAGAAGGTGTAGAGGCTAACGTAGGTGGTGGAAAAAAGAAGGCGCAAATAACCGCTTTTGATTTAGCTTATATTTCGTTCATTGATGAAATGAATATAAATTTACCAAAATTTGTAATACATGACAGTATAGAGGATATAGATAGTACACAAATTAAAAATTTATTTGATATAGCTAATAGTATAAATGGGCAATATATAGTATCT
Organism: Cytophagales bacterium; assembly: GCA_013298105.1. Classification (GTDB taxonomy): domain Bacteria; phylum Bacteroidota; class Bacteroidia; order Cytophagales; family Microscillaceae; genus RDXI01. The sequence goes on along the minus strand of JAAFJK010000278.1, from coordinate 5,051 downwards.
GTTTTAGAAAATGTTTTAGATAGTAGTTTAACAAAAGATTTTATAAAAAGTAAAACGCAATTAGAATTATCAGAAAATGATAAGTTTTTCAAATTCTAAAACCGTACAAAAATACCTCGAGGGCAACTTACCTAAAAAGGTCGTAGTAGTGCCTAAGAAAATCGTGAATGTGGTTATTTAAAAATAGTATAGGGACGTTGCAATGCAACGTCTCTACTAAATTATATTTCAATATAATCTGTTAACTATATGGTTGCTCCTCCCATATTTTATCAATATCCTTTTCATAATCATTCAAATACTTTTCACTCGTTGCAAACCATTTTATAGACTTAACTACACCGTAACCAACGCCTATTCCCGCAAGTGGGATAGCCCCTGCAACCATTATTCCAGCCATCATACCTCCACCAACAATTCCACCCAAAGCAGCTAATCCAGATGTTATACCCGCACCTGATAACCCAGCAGTTCCTAAAGAACTTATCAATGCTGTTAATGAGCCTAAACCTACCGTTCCTCCACCTGTCGCTCCTAATGCCTCAGAAAGTTTTTCTTTCTGTGCTTCTGATAATTTTTTATACTCATCTAAACCACGCATAACAATCAAAATAGTTTCATTAACCATTTTTTGGGTGGGAAGAGTTTGACGATTTAGTAATCTCTCGATTGTGTGTACAGAACATTTTATTGCTCTTGCATACGTTTTCGTAGAAATGTTACTTTTACTGAGATATTCTCTAAGTACCTCACTAAATTTTTCTTTTTCGATATTTACCATAATTTCCTACTGTTTTTGACAAGATTAACAAAAATTATACCTGACTGTAAATTATTCATTTTTTATTTAGTATAATCCGATATTATGACTTTTTGACACTATCAACTGTAAAATTGTCAGTTTATACCTTAAAATAGATGCAAGTCTGTGACTTGCCTGTTGCGATAACAACAGAACACCGCGCTAAAACCAAACTATATTTTGTGTAGTTTTTTTCGGGGTATGTAGGCGAGTTTTTTGTGAAATCTTTGTAGTTTTGTAACGATAAGTTTTTAGCTCGGCAGAAAAATGCTTTGCATTTTGCGGGTTGCAAACCCGCTTCTATCGGAAGTGCTTAGTTAGAAACTAAGCACAACGCAGGGTTTTGTTTTTGTGGGGAAAATGTGTAACTTTGCCTACCTTTTTATTTTAGTTATGGGTTACAATAAATTCAAGAAATTGGCGCAATTAGTCGAAAAATTTGGTATTATGCACCAAAATATGCCTTTCTTGCCTCCTTTAACTCCCGTTCAAGCAAGTACTCGATTGTTAGAAGATTTGCAAGATGCTTTGACAATACCCTTGACTACCGAAAAATCAAAATCTGAACATATTGTAGTGCCTGTTTTAAAACAACTTTTGCGGTTTAATCTTGACAAAATTAGTTATTTTTCAGGCTTTGAATTCAATGTAGATGCAAGTCAAGACTTAGCAGGTTATTGCGACTTTATACTTTCGGCACAGGCAAGGCAATTAGAAATTATTGCCCCTATTTTTTGTTTAGTGGAAGCCAAAAATGCTGAAATAGAGCGTGGATTAGCGCAATGCGCTTCTGAAATGTATGCAGCACAAATATTCAATGAACGTGCAGGCAAGCCCCTCAAGGCTATGTTTGGTTGTGTTACAAACGCTTTTTCTTGGTGTTTTCTCTGAAACTCGAAGGCAAAGATTTACTGATAGACCCCAATTATGTCCCGCTTACTTTTCAAAATCCTCATGAGGTTTTGGCGGTTTTGCAGTGGATTTTAGATGAGAGTTTGTAGTCTTATAATATTATCAGTGTTTCGAAATGCGAGCGCAAATTTTATTCTGTAGCTACACTTTCCTACCCGCCTTTCGCTTACCAACAACCCGCGCAGAAGCTGTCTGAATACTCAAGAAAAATAAGGTTTCAAAAACTAAAAAGACCTTTAAAATACTTTCCCTTTTACCCACGTACCATCTATGATTTGTTGGTGGCTGGCTTGGTACAATATATCTCGATAGTCTGACAACTTAAAAGCTGTAAAATCAGCTCTTTTGCCTACTTCTATTGTGCCTCTGTCTTGCCTGCCAAGCGCGAACGCGGCACGAAAAGTAATCCCCGCAAAGACTTCTGCTGTCGAGAGCTTTTCGTACATAGCCAAAATACTTGCCTGCCACCGCAGATTGCCCATAGGTGCAGAACCAGGATTCAGGTCGGTAGCTATAGCTAAGATTGCGCCTGCATCAAGTAATTTTCGGGCAGGTGTAAATTTATCGCCCACCCCCATAGAGGCACCTGGCAAGGCAACTGCTACAGTATTTGAATTGGCTAATAACTTGATTTCGCGGTCAGTGCTATGCTCAAGGTGGTCTGCACTTCGAGCATTGAGTTCTACTGCAAGGCGACTGGCTATGGGCGTGAATTGGTCTGCGTGTAAAGTAATGTCAAAACCCATTTCTTGGGCTTTTGTAAGATAATATCGGGCATTTTCTACATCAAAAGCCGTTTCTTCTACAAAAATATCCACTCTTTGGCTCAGTCCTTTTGCCCTGATGGTAGGCAAGAGTTCATGCAGTAAATAGTCCAAATAGGCTTTTTGCGACTCAAATTCAGGTGGCTTGATGTGCGCCGCAAGGCAGGTCGGCACGAGGTCGAGTCCTATACTACTTTCGGCTTTTAAGTCGGCTATGACTTGTAGCATCTTGAGTTCGTCTTCGACTGTCAGTCCGTAGCCGCTTTTGACTTCGCAAGTCGTGATGCCTTCTTCACGAATCCTTTGCAGGCGTGCGTATGTGAGGTCTGTGAGGTCTTCCAAGCTTGCCTCCCGCGTAGCGCGAACGGTATGCATGATGCCTCCGCCCGCCCGCGCTATGTCGAGGTACGACTTGCCTGCCATACGCATAGCAAAGTCTTGGGTGCGTGTACCCGCATAGCAAGCGTGTGTATGACAATCTACAAAACCAGGCAATAAAACCAAAGGTTCATCTATATGCACATAGCAGGTATTTTGCGTTTTGGATATGAGGACAAGGTCTTGGAACTTGCCTACAGATGTGATATAGCCATACTCGTCATAGATGACACCACCGTCTGTGATGATTTCTAATTGTTCATCTTTCAAAGCACCCCGCAAGGACAACCCGCGCAGGGTTACAATCTGAGTAAAAGGTCCGTAAAATGTATGCATAAAAGGAAATTTAGATTTACGGTTTACGATTTTAGGTTTACGATTTGTTTTTTTCGGTTAGCAATCCGCTCGCGGTTGTCAATCCGAAAAAAATAATATGATTTGTTTTTTTTCGGTTGGCAATCCGCTCGCGGTTGTCAATCCGAAAAAAAAATACGATTTGTTTTTTTTCGGTTGGCAATCCGCTCGCGGTTGTCAATCCGAAAAAAATAATACGATTTGTTTTTTTTTGGTTGGCAATCCACTCGTGGTTATCAATCCGAAAAAAAAAATACGATTTGTTTTTTTTGGTTGGCAATCCGCTCGC
>JAAFJK010000278.1:0-1542 GCA_013298105.1 Cytophagales bacterium | reverse complement strand
AAAAAAAAAAATAAATCATAATTTTCTTTACTTTCCAATACAAAATTTAGAGAAAATAAAATCCAACAAATCATTATTTGTAATCTCGCCTACGATTTCGCCCAAGTGATAGACCGCTTCGCGCAAATCACTGGCTATCAGCTCTGTAGAAAGTCTTGCATCAAGCGTGTTTCGGACAGTGTGGAGGGCTTTTAGTGTGTTTTGCAGGCAAGATAGGTGGCGTGCATTGCTCAATATAATTTGTGATTCGTGGTCTGGCGTTTGGTCTATGTGTGTCAGAAGCATCGCTTCGAGGGCTTTTATATCTGCTTTGTTTTGGGCAGAAATGGACATAAGTTGAGGAATATTTGCCCACGTCTTTAAGCTATCTTCAGACAGTAAGTCTGTTTTATTGCCCACAAAATAATACGGAATTTGGTAAGCCTCAAGCTGTATTTTGGCTTCTTCCAAATCTTCAAGGGAAAAATCTTGCATATCAAAAAGATACAAAATTAGTTGTGCCTCTTGAATTTTTTTCAAAGTACGCTCGATGCCAAGTTTCTCAATCACGTCTTCCGTTTCGCGCAGACCTGCCGTATCTATGAACCTGAATCGGATACCACCTATATTTTTTTGTTCTTCAATCGTGTCGCGTGTAGTACCAGCGATGCTCGAGACTATGGCGCGGTCTTCGTCCAAAAGCGCGTTCAGGAGGGTTGATTTCCCTGCATTGGGCTTGCCTACTATGGCTACAGGGAATCCGTGCTTCATCACATTGCCGAGCTTGTAAGAGCCAATCAGTTGCTCGATGGCGTAGGCAAGTTGGGTATTTTGGGTATAAAGTTCTTGTCTATTGGCAAACTCTACATCTTCTTCTGCAAAGTCCAGCTCAAGCTCCAGCAAAGCGGCAAGGCGTATCAAGTCTTCGCGCATTTGTTTGATTTTGTCTGAAAAGCCTCCGCGCATCTGTGTCATAGCAAGCCTGTGAGAAGCTGAAGAATCTGAAGCTATCAAATCTGCCACGCCTTCGGCTTGTGCCAAGTCCATTCTGCCATTCAAAAAAGCACGTTGTGTGAACTCGCCTGCCTGTGCCAATCTTGCCCCTGCCTCAAGTATGAGGCGCAAAAGTTCTTTTAAAATAAAACTTGAGCCATGACAACAAAACTCCACAATGTCTTCTCCAGTAAAAGAGCGTGGCGCAAAATATACGCTTACCATAGCTTCGTCCAAGATATTTTCGGTATCGGGGTAGGCAAGTTTGGCAAAAAATAAAAGACTGTCCTTACCTGCTATTTTCTTTTTACAAAACTTTTGGGCAATCTCAACAGCGTGCCTACCCGACAGGCGCACCACACCCAAAGCACCCACGCCTGCGGGGGTAGCAAGTGCCACTATAGTATCTTCTTTGGAATAGAGGTGCATCAGGAGATTGACGATTTAAGATGTACGATTTACGTTTTCAATATTATCAGTAATTATCTGATTATCAACAGCTTAAATACACCATTAACTATCAACTAATCACTATCAACTTAAGATGTACGATTTACGTTTTCAATATTA
>JAAFJK010000394.1 GCA_013298105.1 Cytophagales bacterium | reverse complement strand
TAGTTTGGTAAATAGGCACTGCCCTTGAGCCTGTGGTGGGGTCTGCTTCTTGTCCTGCATGAAGCTGTAGCGTTTCAAAACGTAGATTACTCATATTTTATTGATTTATTGAAAGTTGAGAGTTGAGAGTTGAGAGTTGAGAGTTGAGAGTTGAGAGTTGAGAGTTGAGAGTTGAGAGTTGAAAGTTGAGAGTTGAGAGTTGAAAGTTGAGAGTTGAGAGTTGAGAGTTGAGAGTTGAAAGTTTGCCTTACAGCACGACTTCGTTTTCGGTTGTTTGAAGAATTTTGAGCAAATCGTGTGAGATTTCTTTGCCAATATTTTTCAAAAATTGTTGGTAAGGTATTTCCTTAAAGAATACCACAAAAACGCGCTCAATCAAGTTCTCACCTTGATGTGAACAGTCTATTTTTTGGTTTATCAGCTTACCAAGCGCGTGGCAAAGATTTTCCCATACCTTCTGCTTTTTATGGGTTTCAAAACGAATGGTTTTGTGGCAATCTTCGGTAAAAATTTGGATTTGAAATAGCATAAATTTATTTTTGTAAGTATTTGATAATGAGGTTATTATTAAAATAAAGCAACAATAAACTACATTTGATTTGTATCTACAAATCAAAACCATGAGAAACATAGCATCAGTACACTACTGACGCAGTGCATAGCTAAAACAAGAAAATAAAGGGAATAGAGAAAGCAAAAACTTTAACAACAACAACAGCAACAGCAACGCCAACAAACCGTAGAGGAGTTTGTGATTTTGAGCATTTTGATTGAGGAAGGTTGGGGAGCAAAGATATTTTGCATGGGTGAGGAGGGGGTTTTATAGTTCCTAAATGATTTAGGCAGGAATTAGCACCTTGCCTGCTCTTGCTATTGAGTGAGGGGTAGGTTGCCAGCATTTCGTAGAGCCTGTTCTCTCCATGCTTCTTTATAAAACAATCGCTTTGTTTGGTATATGCGACTGAATCGTGGTGCAAAGCAAAACATTGTTTTGCAAACTTCCAAATATAGGACGTTAATTAATTGTTAATTTGATAGAATCGAGTAGCAAAGCACAGGAAACGCCATCAAAATCTTTCCGCAAGTTCCTCTGCAAGTTGGCTTGCCAAAGCTACGCCCATACCATTCAGCCTTGCGACAAGCCACGTATTGGGCGCGACTTGTGCCAAAATGGGTTGTTTGTCGCTTGAAAAAGCCATAATGCCCGCCCACGCCATGTCTATCTCGAAGGGCTGGGCAGGCAAGATGATTTGCTGTAATTTTTCAAGCAAGTTTTGCTGAATAAGTGGCGTAAGTGCAAATGCTGTAGTAGTTTCTTCTGCAAAGTTCAGATTTCGACCGCCTCCCAAAAGCACGCGATTCTCAAAATCTCTGAAATAATAAAATCCTTCGTCCATGTGAAAAGTGCCTTTGAACCTGAGCGGGGTAGGCAAGGGCTTGGTTATCAGCACCTGTCCGCGCCCTGCCGTTATCTCATATTCAGGAAAAAATCGGGTAGCAAACGCATTCGTGCAGACTACTATCTGCTCGGTTTGTATCTCCAAACCACCTTCGAGGGTGATATTTATACCTTGCCTGCCCGCCTGAAATTGGGCAACCTCTGCGCCTGTAAGTATTTTTGCACCTTTTCTTTGGGCATACTGCCAAAGCGCGTCCATCATTTTGCCTGTATTCAGTTGCCCTTCGTAGCGGTTGTAGAGCATAGTTTGGACATTTTCAAAACCAAAAGGGCGTATCAGATGACTGCTATCTGCATAGACAGGTTTTGGAAAAATAGGCTTCAGAAGCGCATTGTAGCGCATCATCTCTGCGCGGAGGTCTTCTGTGTGGAGGGCAGGCAAGATTTCATATCCACCCCAAGACTGCCAATCTATAGCTTTTTTGCCCAGTCGTGCCGTAAGTTTTTGTAACCCTTTCCAACGTCTTTCTACCAAGTCGAGGCATTTGTCTATGCCCATTTTGGCTTCATCTGCCAGCAGTTCTGTAAGACTTCCAAAGCACCCAAAGCCCGCATTTTTGGTACTTGCACCTGTGGGCAGAAGCCCCCTCTCGAGTACCAAAACACGCTTTTTAGGGTGTTTTTCGAGCAGGGAACTTGCTACAGAAAGTCCTACTATGCCTGCACCTATGATGACCACATCATATTGGAGCAGGTTATTTTTTTCCCAAAAACTAAGCATGAAAAGGAGGTTTGAAGTTTGAGGTAAGAAGTACAAGTTGTCAATCCAAAAAAAACGAACACGAGTTGGTAGTGGTCAGTCTTTCTTATTTGTTCGCTGTCTTTTTTTCGGACCCGCAACCGCAAGCGGATTGCCAACCGAAAAAAAACGAACATTTAACTAAGACTGACCAGTAGGCAAGTCTAAACTTAAAGTTACATAATTTTTTAGGCTACCATATTTTTCAAAAAATGATACAAAAGCCTCACACCATAGCCTGTAGCATATTTGCCTCTGTATTTGCTTGGGGCGTGCAGATAAGCCGTACCTGCTATGTCTATATGCATCCACGCATAACTCGTAAAATACTCAAGAAACTTGCCTGCCGATATTTGCCCAGCTTCACTTTTGCCCAAGTTTGTGATGTCGGCTATGTCAGACTTCAGATGCTCGCCATACTCGTCCCAAAGCGGAAACTCTATCAATCTTTCATAGACCTCCTCTCCTACCTGCATGAGTTTTTGGGTAGTTTCGCGGTCTGCAGTACTCATCAGCGAAGCCGCCACTTCCCCTACAGCGCGTACAGAAGCCCCCGTAAGGGTAGCCGCATCAATCACAAGCATGGGCTTGTATCGCTGGGCATAGCAAAGCGCGTCTGCCAATATCAGCCTACCTTCCGCATCTGTATTGAGAACTTCTACTGTTTTGCCATTCATCATCTTGAGTATATCGCCAGGTGCAAAAGCAGTGGCAGAGGGTTGATTGTCGGTAGCGGGTATCAGCCCTACTACGTGCAAAGGCAGTTTATTTTTGGCAATGGCATACATCACACCCACCATCATACCGCCTCCAGCCATGTCGCACTTCATGTAGTCCATAGACATAGGTGTTGGCTTGAGCGAAAGACCGCCCGTATCATAGACTACGCCCTTGCCTACCAAAACTATAGGCTGTGTGTTTTGGGCATTTTCGGGCTTATACTCCATGATTGTAAACGTTGGAGGTTGTACGCTCCCTGCATTGACAGCCAAAAGTCCCGCCATGTGGAGGCTTTCTATTTTAGATTTTTCAAATACCTCGACCTCAAAGCCTGCCTCCTTGCCTGCCTGCACTATCTCTGCAGAGAACTGGGTAGCCGTCAAAAAACTAAAAGGCTCATTGACCAAGTGGCGTGTCAAAAAATTGGCTTTTGTGAGCGTAAGCAACTCGTCAAGCTCGGCTTGAGTAGTTTCCTCGCAGATGATTTCTATGTTTTGAAGTACATTTTTTTCTTTTTCGGCTTCGCCTCTGTACTTCAAAAACTGATAACTACTCAGCATCAAACCTTCTACAAAAGCCATTCCTTCAGCTTTTAGCTTGGGATAAAACTGTATCGTTACAGTTGTTACTTTTTCAGCTTTTAGGTTTTGGAATACTTCATAGCCCATATTTCTAAAACTCTCCAACCGCTTGTGGGCAGGGGCAGGCAAGGGCGTTTGTTCGGGGCAAACGACATAAATTTGCTGGGTGTAGCGGTTCAGCATCGTGATTGTTTTTTTGTGCTGATAACGCTCGGTAAGGTAGGCAAGTTCGGCTTGACTTAGCCCGCGTTGGTCGAAAGTTTCGGGACTTTCAACTAAGTAAATGGCGGTTTGGTCAGCGCGGAGGTCAGTTTGTAATTTTAATGAAAACATAAAGATATAATTTACTGCAAAGGTATAAAAAAACTTGTAGCACACTGCATCTACTTATCCTCAAGCGTATTTTTGATGTCATATTCCATCAAAAGATTGGTATGTGCGCCCTTCAATTCTTTCAAAGTGTGTGCTTCTTGCTGTCGCGTGGCTTGTCTGATGCCTTCGGCAAAAGTGGCTTCTGCCGTTTCTACATTGCCCAATTCTTCATACAGGCTTCCCGCATGGTAGTAAGTAGGCAAATATTCTGGGGCGTTCATAAGTAAATATTCAAACGTTTCACGCATCAACGCTATTTCGTGGATTTTGCCATATTCGAGAGCAAGTGCATAGCGTGAAAAGTGGTCATTTGCATCTTCAGTTATCCATTGCTGAAGCTGTGTAATGCGTGTGTGTGGGTTGTGCATGGGCGTATTTTGTTGTTTTGGTAGGCAAGTTTACACTTATTTTTTGATAAAAATGTGTTTTCAATAAAAGCTATAATTATTTCTTTTATTATGTTGCGCTTTTTTGAATAAAAAAGCTAACTTTGAAGCCTCAATACATCTATCCCACTCTTTTATATGAATTATGACGTTGTTGTGATTGGCTCTGGACCTGGCGGGTATGTTGCCGCCATTCGTTGCGCACAGCTTGGCTTCAAGACAGCCATCATCGAAAAATACGATACATTGGGCGGTACGTGCTTGAATGTGGGTTGTATCCCTTCCAAAGCCCTGCTCGATTCGTCCGAACATTTTTACAATGCAGGACATAGTTTTGCCAAACATGGCATTTTGCTCGAAAACCTCAAGCCCGATATGGCGCAGATGATTGCCCGCAAAAACGAAGTAGTGAGCCAAACTTGCGCAGGCGTAAAATTCCTGATGGATAAAAATAAAATCACAGTGCATCACGGCATAGGTTCTTTCATAGACAAAAACACTATCCAAGTGGCAGGCAAGGAAGGAAATCAAACCCTGACCACTAAATATACCATCATTGCTACTGGCTCAAAGCCCTCCACCTTGCCTACCGTAGCCATAGATAAGAAGCGCATCATCACTTCTACAGAAGCCCTTACGCTTACTGAAGTACCCAAAGACATGATAATCATAGGCGCGGGCGTAATCTCCACTGAGCTTGGCTCGGTCTATGGGCGTTTGGGTACAAAGGTTACGATGATAGAATACTTAGATGCAGTGATACCCTTCATGGACAGGACGATGGGCAAAGAACTCCAACGCTCATTGACCAAAACAGGTGTTAGCTTCAAACTAAGCCACAAAGTTACGGCTGTAACGAACTTAGGCGACTCTGTAGAAGTAAAAGCGCAAGATGCCAAAGGCGTAGAGCATACTTTTACGGCTGAATATTGCCTGATGGCGATAGGGCGCAAACCTTACACAGACGGACTTGGACTCGATAAAATAGGCATACAAACTGACAAACGTGGAAAAATACCTGTAGATAAACACTTGCAAACAGGCGTAGAAGGCGTGTATGCCATTGGAGATGTAATCGATGGAGCTATGCTTGCCCACAAAGCCGAAGAAGAAGGCGTATTCGTAGCCGAAACTTTGGCAGGACAACACCCACACATCAACTATAACCTGATACCTGGCGTAGTCTATACATGGCCTGAAGTAGCCAGTGTAGGCTTGACTGAAGAACAACTCAAAGAACAAGGCACACCTTACAAAGCAGGTTCGTTTCCTTTCCGCGCACTTGGCAGAGCGCGTGCCTCTATGGACATAGATGGCGTAGTAAAAATATTAGCCGACAAGCAAACAGATGAAATATTGGGCATACACATCATAGGACCGCGAGCGGCAGATATGATAGCGGCAGGCGTAGTAGCGATGGAGTACCGCGCTTCTGCTGAAGACGTGGCGCGTATGTCGCACGCACACCCCACGTACATGGAAGCCGTCAAAGAAGCCTGCCTTGCGGCGACTGACAACCGCGCTATCCACGTATAAATTTTCCTGGTTCTTCGAAAGTTATTGCGGAAGCCTTCCACGAATTAGCCATGCTGTGCGCCTCTGTTTGCCAATTTAGCACCGCGCTTATACTAAACAGGGGATTCTTACAGAATGGCTACTGGTCAGTCTTTCTTAGTTATTCGTTTTTTTTCGGTTGTCAATCCGAAAAAAGACCGCGAACAAGTAAGAAAGAC
>JAAFJK010000459.1 GCA_013298105.1 Cytophagales bacterium | reverse complement strand
GAACGTGAAATATACAATTACTATCTCGCCAATCCCCAGGAGCTGGAAGCAAAACTTCAAATAGGAGAACAAAAAGCACGCGCCATTGCCCAAAAAACAATCCAAAGAGTCCGCGAAGTAGTAGGGCTTTAAACAGGTTTCACTAAAAAAAGCCCCGCTTGAAAGGCAACGTTACCAACTGTAAGAATTTCCTCCTGTATTTTTTTGAGTGATAATATAATTTGGTTCTTAAAAAGTTATTACGGAACAGGCTGTAGCACAGGCTTCCAGCCTGTCGTTTTCAAGTCATAAACAGGCTGGAAGCCTGTTCTACAGTTTTGCCTCCGCAATAAATCTCGAAGAACCTATAATTTTTGTGATTTTGAACGAAGCTCAACCTCTCACTTTTCGCTCACAAATTAGGGCAGGGTTGAGGTATCAAATCATTGATTAACAACGATATGCTTCACTGCCTTCAGCATGACAAATAAGCCTATCACTTTATTTTTTGAATCTTACTTAAAACTGAACAACCAAATTAACAAAAAATGAAATTTCATACGACAAATTATTTTGATACATTCATTGAAGTTGCAGAAGACTGCCCAACTGATATTAGCGAAATTCCTAAACCAAGAGGGAATAATAAAACAGTAGCAGAAATACAGTTTGAACTACTAATGAACGAGCCTTATAAATTTACTTCTGACGATATTCTCTTTCAAGTTTTTGCTGATAAAAACAACTTGACAAAAGCAGAATATAAGGAAGCAATGGAACGTTTTTTCTCAAAAGGACAACCTTGTTTTAGAGCTTCACCCCTGACAAAGAAATTTGGCTTTGGAATACATTTTGACAAAGACGGGAAAGTTGCAATTTTTGGACGCGAAACCAACGAATATCAGTCATTTGTGAATGACACAAAAATTAAAAAAGTAAAAGCAATTCGAACTTCTAAAAAATAAATTTATGCAAACACATTTTAAAATTCAATACAAAACAACAATCCATGCACCTATTGAAAAAGTTTGGGACGCATTGATAAACCCCGAAATTGTGAAACAATATTTATTCGGAACAGAAATGATAACTACTTGGAAAGTAGGTGATGACATCATTTGTAAGGGCGAATGGGAAGGACAACCTTACCTCGACAAAGGAAAAGTGCTTGAGTATGTGCATAATGAGAAATTATCTCACACTTATTTGAGTGATTGGAGTGGTATGGAAGATATACCAGAAAACTATTTATTTGTTGGCTATGAAGTGCGACCTACCGAAAGCGGGACAGAGTTGGTAATTTCACAGACTAATTATGATGAGGAACGCGCAAAGCATTCCGAAGAAAACTGGCGTTCACTCATATCCGAAATGAAAAAGATAATAGAATAGAAAATATACCCCCTTGCCTGCCCATATGCACATAGGCAGGCAAGGTTTTTTTTCAAACCTTGTACCTCAAACTTCGTACTTATGCTTACTTTTTGCTATCTTTGCGGTTGTGAAAGCAACCGATTTTGTGGAGATGTACGCACACGATAGCCTTGTGCAACTCCTTGCCCAATATATAGAAACAAAACCTCAAGCCATACACCTCAAAGGATTGATTGGAAGTCTTGATGCCGTAGTAGCGACTGCTGTCATGAAGCGTAGGCAAGGGCATCACTTGTTCATCATGCACGACAAGGAGGAAGCCTATTATTTCTTGAATGACCTCCAAAACCTGCTCCCACAGGCAAGGGTGGAGATATTTCCCTCCTCCGCCAAACGCGCCTACCAGTTTGAAGAAGTCGACAATGCCAATGTTTTGCAAAGGTCGGAGGTCTTGAGTTGGATAAATAACCTCCCCCCTGCCCCCCTCCAAAATGGAGGGGGGGATATAACTGCCTCTGCCCCCCTCCAAAATAGAGGGGGAAACATCATTTCTCCCCCCTCCAACATGGAGGGGGGCGGGGGGGGCGGTTTAATAATCGTAACCTATCCCGAAGCCCTTGCCGAAAAAGTCATCAATAAAAAAAGCCTCGCGGCAAATACTTTTATGGCAAAAGTAGGGGACGATTTGGGCATGAACTTCTTGGTAGATGTACTGAACAATTACGACTTTGAGCGCACTGACTTTGTGCAAGAAGCGGGACAATATGCAGTACGCGGAGGGATTTTGGATATTTTCTCTTATGCGCAAGACATTCCATTCAGGCTTGAGTTTTTGGGAGATGTGATAGAGAGTATTCGCTCTTTTGAACCTACTACCCAGCTTTCTATTGATAAATTGAAGTTTATCACGCTTATACCCAATGTCCACACCAAACTTATACAAGAAGTCCGCGAATCATTTTTGCAATTCTTGCCTGCCCAAACGCTGATATGGGCAAAAGACATAGCAGGCATCACAGAGGCTATAGACCGCAATATGGAGCGCGTAGAGCGTGCCTATAGTCAGCTTACAGAGGCAAGCGAAGGCATAAAAATCGTACAAGAACCCACCACACTTTTTGAAACTAAAGACTCTTTCCTGCAAGATTTACAAAAACTTACCTGCATTGAGTTTGGCAGAGCGTTTAAGTTTAAAGGAAATGAAATTCCTTTGATAGAGTTCCAAGCAGGTACACAACCTTCATTCAACAAAGATTTTGGGCTTTTGATTGATGACTTGAACCAAAGCCAAATCAAAGGCTACACCAATTTTATCTCGGCAGATTCTACCAAACAGACAGAACGTTTAGAAGCTATTTTTGCAGAAATCGACCCACATACAAGTTTTACAGCCCTTTCAGTCGCTTTGCGGGAGGGATTTGTCGACCACAATTTGCGTATCACGTGCTATACAGACCACCAAATTTTTGAACGCTACCACCGCTACCGCGCCAAAGAAAAATATTCTAAGTCCAAAGCCCTTACTATCAAGGAATTGCAAAGCCTCCAACCGGGAGATTTTGTAACACATATTGATTATGGCATTGGGAGGTTCGCGGGGCTTGAGCGCGTAGAAGTCAATGGCAATCTCCAAGAAGCGGTGCGCCTCGTGTATCGTGATGATGATTTGCTGTACGTGAATATACATTCGCTCCATAAAATAGCGAAATACGCAGGCAAGGACGGCTCGCCTCCCCTCATGAGCAAACTCGGCTCCCAAAATTGGGAGAATAAAAAACGCGCCGCGAAGCGTCAAGTCCAAGAAATTGCCAAAGAATTGATACAACTCTATGCCAAGCGCAAAGCCGTTCCAGGATTTTCTTTCTCAAGGGATAGCTATATGCAAGTTGAGCTTGAATCGTCTTTTATATATGAAGATACGCCAGACCAAGCCACTGCGACAGCAGACGTAAAACGCGACATGGAAAAGCCCAATCCTATGGATAGGCTCATTTGTGGAGATGTAGGCTTTGGCAAAACTGAAGTAGCCATTCGTGCCGCTTTCAAGGCAGTCGCAGACAGTAGGCAAGTGGCAATACTTGTTCCCACTACGATTCTTGCCATGCAACACTACCGTACTTTTTCGGAACGCCTGAAAAGTATGCCTTGCAAAGTAGAATACATCAATCGATTTCGCTCTACTCAAGACGTAAAGCGTGTACTCAAAGAGGTAGCAGAAGGCAAGGTCGATATCTTGATTGGTACGCATAAAATAGTGGGTTCTGAGGTAAAATTCAAGAATTTGGGTTTGATGGTCATAGACGAGGAGCAAAAGTTTGGCGTAAAAGCAAAAGACAAACTCAAAGAAATGCGTGTGAATGTAGATGTGCTTACGCTTACCGCTACGCCTATCCCGCGCACTTTGCAATTTTCGCTCATGGGAGCGCGCGACTTGTCGCTCATCACTACGCCCCCACCAAACCGCCAGCCTGTTACAACAGAATTGCACGTTTTTGATGAAGAACTTATCCGTGATGCTATCAGCTATGAAATCAAACGGCATGGACAGGTTTTCTTTGTCCACAACCGCGTAAGCGACATAGAATCTATTGCCGCCTTGATTTTGCGCCTTGTGCCAGATGCGCGTGTGAGCTATGCGCATGGACAAATGGAAGGCGAAAAATTAGAAAAAACCATGCTCAAATTCATTGAAGGCGAATATGATGTATTGGTTTCTACGAATATCATCGAGGCGGGTTTGGACATTCCGAATGCGAACACCATCATCATCAATATGGCGCAAAACTTTGGTTTGGCAGACCTTCATCAAATGCGTGGGCGCGTGGGAAGGTCAAATAAAAAGGCGTTTTGTTATTTGCTTGCGCCTGCTTCTACTTTGCTTTCGAGCCAATCTCTGAAGCGTCTGCACGCTATGGAGCAATATTCAGACTTAGGCGATGGCTTCAAAGTGGCTATGCGCGACCTTGACATACGCGGGGCAGGCAATCTCTTAGGCGCGGAACAGTCGGGTTTTGTAACAGATTTGGGTTTTGAAACGTACCATAAAATCCTTGATGAAGCCATCATGGAACTCAAGGAAACGGAATTTAAAGAGCTTTTTGCACAAGAAATCGCAGACCGCAAACTCAAAACAGAATGTAATATAGAAACGGATTTGCAGATAATGTTTCCTGAAGAGTACGTCAAAAATGTTACGGAAAGGCTCGCCCTCTACTCTCAATTAGACAATCTTGAGAATGAAGAAGCTCTTTTAGCGTTCACAGCCTCACTCAAGGACAGGTTTGGCGACTTGCCTGCCGAAGCCGTAGCTTTGACAGATACAGTACGCTTGCGCTGGCTGGCGGAAGAAATTGGTTTTGAGCGTTTGGTGGTCAAAGGAG
>JAAFJK010000560.1 GCA_013298105.1 Cytophagales bacterium | reverse complement strand
CTTTTTGCGCAAGGCGTAAAAATAACTGACAAAGTGAGCCAGATTTGGGGACTGCGGTTAGATTTGAACTCTGCGATTGCAGATGACCCTTTCACATTGCGCTATGCTATTCAGGCAAAAGTCTATCAGGGGCTTTCCGTCCGTTTTGCTGTAGGGGGAGCCTTCAAACAACCTGCCCCCTATTTAATGTACGTTTCTACTGCCCTGCCCGGTACATTTTATAGCTCTATCAGCTACCAGCAAATTCCGAATACGAATATAGTACCTGAAGTGATTTTGAACCCTGAACTTGGTATGCGCTATGACATCGCCCCGAATACGTTTTTGGAAGTCATAGTCAATAAGCAAATATTTCCAAGACGCATCAATGCAAGATTTGTGCCTATTGACAAAGAAAAATATCCCAAAGCGATTGATTTTAATGGGGCGCAAGGGGCGCGTGTCTATGCCAATGACAGTAGCTCAAGGTCTGTACTGAACTCTTTGCAAATCATACTCAAGCAAAGAAACCTTTTTCGTAACCTCAAAATGAACATAGAGGCAAGTGCCACTTTCAATGATGGAGAAGATGACTTGGCAGGCGAGCAGGGCGTGATACCTGTGTATAGAATGGTGCCTTTTTTCTTGGGACAGTTCAGTGTGGATTTTGTACCTCGCAAAAATTGGTATGTGCGTCTTGAAAGTGTTTGGAGTTCAAGATGGCACAGACGTTATATCATTGACACGAAAGACTACCAATCAGCCTATAATACCATTCCTGGATATTACAACTTAGATTTGGTGGTGCGCTACAAATGGAGCAAACATATTCATACAAACTTCAAAATCCTCAACGTTTTCAATGCCGAATACGGTGGGATAGATGCCACAGGGTTGGATATTGACCTCCGATATAACCCTCAACTTGGCAGAAACATACAACTTGGTGTAAATTTTAATTTAGAATGATTTTTGTATAATCTTTTTTATGCTAAAAAAAATAATACTGTATATTTTAGGAAACTTACTTAGCTGTTCGATTGCTTGGGCGCAAACGGACAGCCTCCTTATGCTTGCCGAAAGTGCTATCCAAAAAGAGCAGTACAAAGACGGCTTGCGCTACTATTTACAAGCCGCAAAACAAGCCGAAGATAAAAAAAATACTGAAAAACTAACCAAAATATATACCCGACTGGCAGACATTTATGAAAGTGGAGAACTTTATGACAAAGCCTTAGAGTACCTCAAAAAAATCCATGAGATTGCGCCCACAAACGACCTTGCCTCCCGAAAAGCAGACATTCTCACGCGGGCAGGCAAGTATCAAGATGCCTTGAAAATATATAGTCAGTTAGCAAAAACGTACCAAACCAATAACCAAACAGACACTTACAAAAGATTGGGCATTTTGCGTAAAATAGTCGTAATCTTACAAAAAACAGGAGATTATGACAGTGCCTTAGACAATAACCTCCAGATCCTCGAAATCCAACAAAACCTCAAAGACACTGAAGGCATCATCATAGCGACCAACAATGTAGGCTATACCTACAAGTACATGAAAAAATATACACAAGCTATCCGCGCTTTTCAAGATGTCATGGCACTTGAACAGAAGGCGGGAGGCAAGTTTGCAAATAATCCCACTTCACGCATCAATTTGGGCGTAACTTATCAGAATATAGACGACTATGAATCTTGCCTACGCTACCTCGATGAAGCCAGTGAAATGATAAAAAAAGATGGCAACAAACGTGAATTGGCAAAAATGTATGAACTCTTAGCCACTGCCTATTTTAGTAAAAAAGATTACTATAACGCCCGCGTTTACAACGACTTAGCCCTCGCGCTCGCAAAAGAAACAAACGATATGGTGGTGCTTGAGAAAGTATATGAAACTTCTTCTATGCTGTACCAAAAAGAAGAAAAATTTGACAAAGCACTTGACGACTACAAAAAACACCTCTCTATCCGCGATTCATTGCTTACCGAAATGCGCCTACGCCAAAATGAATTTAAAGAAATACAACTCACAGCAGAGCGTACCGAAAAAGAAATCAAACTCCTCGCGACACAAGACGAGTTGAAAACTGCACTCATCGCCAAACTGGAAGAAGAAACCATCAGAAAAAATAAAGAACTTGAGCTTCTTGACAAGCAATCCAAACTTGACAAAGAAAGTTTGAAAAATCAAGAAAATGCAAAAAAAACTGCCGAACAAGAGCTACTCCTACTCCGACAAAAATCAGAAGCAGAAAAGAAAGACCGCGCCATCGAGTTGGGAAGACAAAGAGAAGAACTACAAAACAAAGAAATTGAACGAAAATCTGCCCAAGAAAAACAACGTCTGGCACAAATCGCTGGACTCGAAAAAGACAAAAAATTCAAAGAACTTGAACTAAAAAATAAAGACATAGACAGGCAACGTACTGAAGCACAACAAAGAGAAGCAAGATATGCTACTATGGGCATCATGGCGGTCGTATCACTCATTTCAATTTTCTTTTTTATAGGTTTGCTTTTTGCAAGGCGAAAAAATAAGCAACTTGCCTACCAACAAACGCTCATACAAGAAACCAATGCTGAGCTTGTCCAAACCAATGAAGAAATAGCGGCACAGCGCGACCTCGCAGAAATGCTGAACAAACAAGTGGCTGAAAAAAATGCCGAACTTGTCCAAACCAACGAAGAAATAGCCGCCCAGCGCGACCATGCAGAAAGCCTAAGCCAAGTCATAGGCGAAAAAAACGAGAGCATCATGGCAAGTATCCTCTATGCACAAAGGATTCAACAAGCCATTTTGGTAACGCCCGATATTATCTTACAAGACCTGCCCAATCATTTTATGGTCTTTATGCCACGTGACATAGTTTCGGGAGATTTTTACTTTTTTGCCAATACTGACGGAAAAATCATCATATCAGCCATAGATTGCACAGGGCATGGCGTTCCGGGTGCGTTCATGAGTATGATTGGACACGAAATCTTGGAAGATATTACGATAATGCGCAAGGTTACAAGCCCCGATATTATCCTGAACGAGCTCCACAAAGGCATCAGAAAAGCCCTTAAGCAAGAACAAACCAACAACCGCGATGGCATGGATTTATCACTCGTAACGATTGACAAAGAAAATAAAATCCTTGAGTTCGCAGGAGCAAAAAACCCACTTATTTATATCAAAAACAACGAGATAAACCTCATAAAAGGGGATAAAATGCCCATAGGAGGCGAACAGCGCGAAACTACACGCGCTTTCACAAAACATCAAATTCCTTTGGACGAGCCTATTACTTTTTACCTATTCACAGACGGCTACCAAGACCAGTTCGGAGGGAAAGAAAACAAAAAATATACCATTGGGCGTATGAAGGAAACTTTCCTACAAATTCACGAACAAAATACAGCACTACAAAAAGAAACTATCCAAACCAACATACAGGCGTGGATGGAGGCAGGCAAGGAATACCAAATAGACGATATTTTGGTAATAGGCGTACAAGCAACGCTTATATAGTTAGCATAGGAGAAAGTGTGGTAGGCAAGGCAAAATAAAATGTACTACCGCTACCTACGGTACTTTCTACCCAAAGTGTACCCGCATTGCGGACTATAAAGTCTTGACAAAGCGAAAGCCCCAAGCCTGTCCCTTTCTCGCCTGCTGTGCCGTAAGTAGTCTGATGAGCTTTGAATAATTGGGCGATATATTCAGGCGCGATACCTTTGCCTGTATCTTTGATGCTGACTACAAGCGCGTTTTTGGTGCTGTCTTGCCTGCTTTGGAGAGTAATCTTGCCTCCCGATGGCGTAAACTTGAGCGCATTGCTGATAAGATTGCGCAAAACAAGGTTTATCTGGTCTTCGTCTGCCCATGCGCATTGGGCAGGCAAGATTTCATTAGAGAGTGTGAGTTGTTTTTTCAACGCTATTTCTTCAAAAAGCTCCACATTTTCTTGTGCCAATAGCTGTAAATCAATCTTTTGTGGATTGACTTCTATGCCTTGCATCTGGCTATTTGCCCACTGGAGCAAGTTATTCAGCGTAAAATGAATATGCTCCACGCCATTTTTCAGGTTTTGAGAAAATTGCATGAACTCCTCTATAGTGATGTTTTGATTGGCAAGTAAATCTAACAGCGACTTCAACGAATGAATAGGACTTTTCAAATCATGCCCTATGATAGCAAAAAGTTTGTCTTTGGTGTGGTTTAGTTCTTTGAGTTCAAGCGTTCGTTCGTTTACTTTGCGCTCAAGAAGCGCGTTTTGTTCTTTGACAAGGCGATCGTTTTGTTTGCGAATTTGATTTACCCTGTCGCCCAGCGCGAATGAAAACAGTACTACTTCAGACGTAATACCAAATATAAGCCCATTTTCAGTAATGATATTGAGAGGCAAAAAACCATTCACTGTAAATAAATACATAAATACGCCAAAAATCACAAAGCTCCACCCCAAAATATAATAAGACGCATTTTTATTTTTCCTAAAATGTAAAATGAATCCCGCCAACAGACAAATAACGTATGTCATAAGGCTCACAAGTTGATAAGGAATAGAAAGATGCACGACTCTGAAAAAAAATATATTCAGGCAAGGAAAAACTATGCCATGCAAAATCATCAAGCCAACCACCGCATAGTAAAACGCAGGCAAGTTGCGCTTCAACTCTAAATAACTTAGTGCAAAAAGACAAATACAAACAGACGATATCGGCACCCAGACATACAGGTAAGTTTGCCAAAACTGAAAAGGGACAAAACTAAGCCAATGCAAAAAAGAATAGCTATTCAAATAAGCTGTACCAAATGACACCAAGCACAAATGAATGCTATAAATCAAATAAATTTTATCTTTCACAACCGCATAAAGCGAAATATTGTAAAAAAACGTAATGAGCATAATACCCATAAATCCTGCCACAATAAAATCACGCTGGGTATTTTGTTTATGTAAAGCATGAAGTGTACCTATGTAGATAGGTAGCTCTATCGTTCGCTCAGACTTCACAGAGATATAAAATGTTTGGAAACCTTGCCTGCCCTCCTCCACCAACGGCAACCAAAAATTATTGGCGGGATACTGCTTGTTTTTGGAAGGGCGCATCATGCCTGTTTGGGCTTTGAGTATATACTTGCCTGCCTCCGTATCACGTGCATAGAAGTCTATGTACCAAGGCGTTACACTGGCAAGATTTACCCATACATCTTCTGAAGTATGGTTAGCTACCGTAATCTTGAACCATGTAGTGTGGTTTGAGGGTGGTTTGGTAAAAATGTTTTTATGGTAAGATTTGAAAAGTGCTTGATTTTCAGGCTTTTGTATATCCTCTATACTCAGCTTGCCTGCCCTATCTTCCAAAACTAAGACTTGCCTGCCTGCCAGCTCCAGCTGATACAAGTCTGTGATAGAGATGCCTTGTTGAGCATAGAGGGGCAGGCAAGGCAGACAAAAATAAAGTATAAAAAGTAAGACGTATAGTTTTTTTTTCACTCCATTATAAACGATTTTGAACAAAAAAAGTTTTTTCAAAACAAAACTATGCGGTTATTTGTTTTATGAATAAATAGCAAAGCTATTATTTTTTAATTTACTTTTTATCCTTTATTATTTATGGCTAACACAAGTCCGCAAGTTCCCATTACAGTAGCCTACGGAGATGGCATAGGTCCTGAAATCATGCAAGCTACCCTTGACATCATTCAAGCGGCAGGCGCAAACTTGGCTATCGAGGTTATCGAGATAGGCGAAAAGGTTTATCTAAGTGGCAATACTGCAGGTATCGCCCCCGAAGCATGGGAATCTTTGCGCCGCACGAAAGTATTTTTGAAAGCCCCTATCACTACGCCTCAAGGCGGGGGATTCAAGAGCCTAAACGTAACCACCCGCAAAATGCTTGGCTTGTATGCCAATATCCGCCCTTGTGTGTCTTACAATCCTTTTGTAGCGACTAAGCACCCTATTATGGACGTGGTTATCGTGCGCGAAAATGAGGAAGACTTGTATGCAGGCATCGAGCATCAGCAAACGCCCGAAGTAATCCAGTGCTTGAAACTTATCACGCGCCCTGGCTCAGAAAAAATCGTGCGTTATGCGTTCGAATATGCCCGCCAATATGGTCGCAAAAAAGTTACTTGTTTCACAAAAGATAACATCATGAAGCAAACAGATGGTTTGTTTCACAAAGTTTTTGATGAAATAGGCGAAGAATATCCCGATTTAGAAAAAGAACATTGGATAGTAGATATTGGTGCGGCAAAATTAGCAGATACGCCCGAAAATTTTGACGTTATCGTGATGCCCAACCTTTATGGCGATATCCTCTCTGATGTAGCGGCACAAATCACTGGTTCGGTGGGCTTGGCGGGTTCTGCCAATATAGGTGCGGAAGTATCTATGTTTGAGGCAATTCACGGCTCGGCACCCCGCAGGGCTGGACAAAATTTGGCAAACCCTTCTGGCTTGCTACTTGGTGCAGTACAGATGCTTGTGCATATCGGGCAAGGTGATATAGCCGAAAAAGTACACAATGCTTGGCTCGCCACGCTCGAGTCGGGTGTTCATACTTACGATATATTCCAAGAAGGTGTAAGTAAGCAAAAAGTAGGCACGAAAGAATTTGCACAAGCAGTAATCGCGCATTTGGGTAAAGTACCCGCTCAGCTCAAAGCCGTAAGCTATGCTAAAGCACACGAAACTATCCGCGTAACGCTCAAGCCTGCTGTCCCTGTAAAAATGGAGACTGTAGGGGTTGATGTTTTCTTATATTGTGATGACCGCAATGCGCAAAAATTCGGAGAGCGTTTGGAGAAAATCCAAAATGCTGATTTCCACCTTTATATGGTTACGAACAGAGGCGTGAAGGTATATCCTGGTGGTATGTCTGAAACTTTTTGCACTGACCACTGGCGTGCAAGATTCAAGTCTGACAACCACGTAAGCTACCAACAAATCATCAATTTGCTACAACAAGTCCATGACGCGGACTTCCAAATCATCAAAACCGAAAATCTCTGCCGTTTTGATGGCGTAGATGTATTCTCGGCTGGACAAGGCGCGTAATGTTTAGGATTTGAGATATAAAAATTACTTTTAAGACTGCTTATTTTTAACTAAAAAAGTTAAAAATAAGGAGTCTTTTTTTTCGGATTGGCAAACAAAAAATATCGGTTGTCTGACAATTTTTGTGGAAGTGCCAATTTTGTCATTGTGAGCAAAGCGGACAATAAAAAGCGTCAGAGAACCACAATATTCCGCTTTCGCGCTTCGTCATATTCCACTTCCAGCACCTTGCCTACCCACTCCTCCGTTTCGAGTCGTTTTAGGTTTTCGGGGCTACCTTCTATGAAAGCCCATGCACGCTCCTCTCCTACCCTACCGAGCGCAATTCCACGCTTGGGTGCGCCATCACGCTCATAGACAAGCGTATAGCCTATGATTTGAAACTTACCTACCGCCTGCGCTATAGGGGCAGGCAAGGCGGTTTGATTGATTTGTACCTGCAACTTTTCTAAAAGGTCTTTAAGGTCTTTTGGCTCTCCTCCCCTCCCCTTTTCGGCACTGTAGATGCCTATAGCGTGTTTTGTGAGATACCAACCGAGCGCGTGAATGAGAATATTTTGTGGTTTTTGTTGGATATTTTCTACAGCTTGGGCTATGGCGTGCATACTGTAGTTATTCCACGCCCCGCCAAAGTAGGCAAGTCCACCAGTAAGCGTACATGGGCGCGTATCGGTAGGCAAGATGCCCAATGCCTCCTTTGCTACCTGCACTGCTACAGGAAAACAACTGTATAAATCAAACGCATCTATGTCTTCGAGGGTAAGCTCGGCTTGGGCAAGTGCGACCTTGCCTGCCTCGCGGATAGCCTGCGATGCTGTAATATCTGGGCGCGAAGCAAAATCCCACACATCATGCAAGTCTGCCCCTCCGCGCGGATAGACTCGCCCCTGTGCAGGGATTTGCAATTCATCTGCTACAGCCTCTGTAGTAAGTAGCAAAAAACAGGCTTGGTCGACCTGATTATTGGCACAAAGTCGCTTGGTATAAGGATAAGCAATGTAACGGTTTTCGGGCGTGGGTGTGATGATTTGCTCGGCGGTATAAGGTGTTTGTTGCCATGCATGGATATTTTGCGCGGCTACCTCCGAAAAGGGCGCGTACAAATCGCCCAAATGTTTTTGGTGGGCTGTAGGTGTATGCTTCAGCTTATGTCTTAGGGCAGTTTCGAAGATAGGATAGGCATTGGTAAGCAAAAAAAGGTCGTATTGATTCTCAAGGTCTGTCGTCCCTATTTTGTTTTCTCCTGAGATATATGTGGGCGTTTTTTGTGGAGTCCAATGGGGTTTGATGCCTGCTTTCATCATTTGGGCAAGGCTATAATTTGCTTCTGCCCCTGCAAGGAGAGCCATTTGCAACTTGCCTGCCTTAAGGTCTTGGGCAATGCGGTTTACATTATGTTGTGGTGTATTGCCTCCAAGTGGAGAAAATTCTTTGATTTTTACATTTTTTAAGCCCAACATTTCACAAAGTTGGGCAGGCGCGTCTGCATACTGATACCCAAATATATTGCTGATAAATACGCCATCTATGTAGTTGGTTATATTTGGTATTGCATTTGTTTTTTCAAGGAAAATTTTTTCAATCATACGCAAAGGCTCAAGAGGCATTTCGCCTTGTATGGTGCGTTGTGTGAACTGACCTACAGCTATGATTACGGGTGTGTTGGACATAGTTTTGAGTTTAAGGGGTGTTTTTTGCCGTTGTTGGTGTTAGAAAAGTGCAGGCAAGTCTTCTATTTTCACACACATTTCAATACTGCACTTTTCGACACTAACAACAGACAATGATAATCTTCTGCATTTTCTCTTGTTTGGATTTGATAAGGTTTAGGATTCGATATAAGCTCGTTTTGCATATTTTATACGCTCTTTTGTATTACCCCACTGGCGCAAGCGTCCACGCTTGTGCCTACATAACTGAAGCCTCTGGCTTCCCCCACTGGCGCAAGCGTCCACGCTTGTGCCTACATAACTGAAGCCTCTGGCTTCCGCCGTAGGCGAAAAAACTATCATTTCACACATCTTGTAAGTTGAATAAACACCCCCACTGGCGCAAGCGTCCATGCTTGTGCCTACATAACTGAAGCCTCTGGCTTCCGCTGTAGGCGAAAAAACTATCATTTCACACATCTTGTAAGTTGAATAAACACACTAAAATAAATACACTAATGGCAAAAGCCCTTGCCTATTTTCTTCATAATCTCGCGCACTGCTATAGAGCCATGCACTTGCAATATCTGTAAAACCTGCTTCTACAGGATTGTTATGTAGGTAGGTAAGTTTTTGAGAGGCGACCACAGCATCATACAATTCTATAGAATGATTGTCTTGTTGCCACAGTTGCCACTCTTTATTGTTGCTGTTAGTCTTGCCTGCAAACTCAAATATATTCAACAGCCATTCACGCCTACTTTCCTGCGGATTTTTTATGATAGCTTTTCGCAACTGTTTAGAAGTAAAACCTTTCATATCACGCATGATGTCTGCTAAGTCTTTGGTTGCTGAACTAATTATCAGATGTACATGATTTGGCATAATGCACCACGCATGAAGGTCTAAATCTTTCTCCTCTTGGCAATAGCGCAAACTATCCACCAAAATATCCCGATAGATATTTCGCGTAAACAAATCTACCCAGCTCACTGTAGCAAAACTCACAAAATAAGGTTTTTGACTATCGCTAAATTTATACTTCCTACTCATTTTTTAGTCCGATTTTAGCTTCGTTTTAGTTTTATTTTAGCTCGACATTCTATTGCTTTGCAATAGACAAGCCACAGGCTTGTAGTTAGGTAGGCACAAGCCTTGAGGCTTGCGCCAGTGGAGGTTCCGCAATAACTTTTGAAGAACCAAATCAATTTAAACAAAATCTACATTTTTTTCCTTCAAAAAAAATTTAAATTCATTCAATTCTTCTACTGGCATACTAAATTGGAAGCCTTTTTTTTTACCATTTTTAAGATGTATTACAATGTGTTCGCCAACCCTTGATATAGCTTTAAAAGTTATCTTTTCGATTTGATAAAATTTATATTCAGTTTTTAAAAATCTGAGGCGGTTTTTTACCCAAACGCTGTCATTATCTATCGCCAAATAAGTAAAAGGGACACTAATGAAAGCAAAACAATAAAATGCAAACAATATCAGTACGATAAATTTAGGAATTGTCAAATCTTCCAAAAAGGATGGAAAAACCCACAAAAATATAATCATAGCCGTGATAGACACAACAATATTTTTTGGAGATGAGTATATGATATGTTTCATTTTGATATAATTTATAAAATTTTAGAGAGCATATTTTGTCCAACGTTTTTTTTTCCACTGGCGCAAGCGTCCACGCTTGTGCCTACATAACTGAAGCGTCCTCGCTTCCGCGTAGGCGTAAAAACTGCTACCTTTCACAATACTTTGATTATCAGACATTTTCATTTGGAATAAACGCTTTTTTCTGAAAATACATATACCTTGCCTGCCTGAATAGAGGTAGGCAAGGACATGGGCTGTAGTAGCACAGTTTTGACGCTTACGCGGAAGCCACAGGCTTCAGTTACTTAGGCACAAGCCAAGAGGCTTGCGCCAGTGGGGGTTGCTTTTGATTCTTGTGCAAGGTATTCTTCAGGTGTGAAGACAGTTATTGTTACCATAACAGGAATTTTTATATGATTGTAAAATAACGTTTTTTATAGCATTTTCTTATTGGCATTTTTGCCTTAGGAACGAGTAAAAAATAACTTGAGAATATTTAGCCACGCTGTAAGCGTCTGTTATCGAGCTTTTACGCGGTTAGGCAATACCAACAGACGCTTACAGCGTGGCTTCGCGTGAGTGAAATTATCATGTTATTTTGTTTCCAATCCTTACATCAACATCAATCTTGTTTCTAAAATCTCTTTGAATTTGCGTAAAATAGCGATAATTTGCATCAAATCTTCGCGCACAGTGCAGGCATAAGGAGGTGAAACACAGTAATCCTTGCCTTCCATAATTACAAATTTCCAAATCTCACCTACCACTTCCACCCCATAAAGCGGAATATTCTTTTTATTCAAGGTTTGTGCAATCATAAATGCCTCCAAAAGTTGCGCCATAGGCTCGCCTGTAGGATTCAATGATGGCTTATACTCTTGAAAGTGGAAAAAGGGTTGCTGTATCACATTCTGATAACCTGATGCGATTAAAAAATCTACCCTTACAGAAAAATTAACTCCTTCAACTGTCCCTGACAAACTTCTGTCAAAACAAGTCGTAATACCATTGCCCTCTTGTAATTCTGCAAGTTCAATAATCGGAGCTATAAACTTCATCTTTAGTTCCTCTTCGTTCCAACCATTGATATTTTTTTTAACTCTTTTCCAATACTTCTCAAAAAGAGTTTGCTCAAAAACATTCAGTTCAGGTGGGTTTACCTCAAGCCATTCCTGCAAAAGAGGCGTATGTACTTCATCAATAGGATTCAAGCGAAATTTAATGACCAACTCGGCTTCACGCCAATTCTTAGTTGGTTCATTTTCAAGTATCATGTTCTCAGGTAGCATAGGACTATGTTTTTAAGCAAAGATAAGGATTTTTGCGCATACTTGGGAGAATGTGAAGTATTTTTTTTGAAAAACCCACAAGATTTTCAAAATCTTGTGGGCTTACATATTCTAATCCAACAGCGAACCCAAATCTGCGCAACAGTACCATTTGCGGGGTTTGTTGAAAACAGGCTTTTGGGCAGACGCGCCTCCCTGTTTTGCTTGAATCATCTTTTGGATAAGGCGGGCGCGTTCAGTGCGGAGTTGGGCTTGCGCTTGTTCGTCTTGAGTGCGCTCAAAATAAATCGCGCCATCAATCATAGTCATCTGCGTAACGGCATAGATAGAAAGTGGATTGGCAGTCCAAAGCACAAGGTCTGCGTCCTTGCCTGCCTTTATGCTTCCCATTCTGTCATCAAGGCGCAAAAGTTTTGCAGGATTCAGGGTTACAGTTTTCCACGCTTCTTCTTCAGTGAGTCCGCCATATTTGATAGTTTTCGCGGCTTCTTGGTTCAGGCGGCGTGCCATTTCAGCATCATCTGAATTGATGGCAGTCGTGATGCCGAGCTTAGTCAATATCGCGGCATTGTGCGGGATAGCATCTTGCACCTCAAATTTATAAGCCCACCAATCCGAAAAACTCGATGCACCCGCGCCATGTGCCTTCATCTTGTCGCCTACCTTGTAGCCTTCGAGAATGTGCGTGAATGTATTTATTTTGAATTTGTGTTTTTCAGCCAATTTCATCAACATATTGATTTCAGACTGCACGTAAGAGTGGCAGGTAATATGACGCTTGCCTTCCAATATCTCGCCTATCGCTTCGAGTTCGAGGTCTTTGCGGAAATTCACACCTCCGATTTTCTTTTTTTCCAAATATTCTTTAGCACGCACAAAAGCATCTTCTATAGCTTGCTCAACGCCCATGCGCGTCTGCGGGTAGCGTTGCGTACTGCCAAAACCTGAATTGCCGTTTTTGGGGTTTTCTCCCAAAGCAAATTTGATGAATTGAGGCATATTTGTTACGGCTAATTTGTTGGGATTTTCGCCCCACTTGAGTTTGATGATGGCAGATTGCCCGCCTATGCAGTTGGCAGAACCATGCAAAAGTTGTGAAGCCGTTACGCCCCCCGCGAGTTGTCTGTAGATGTCAATATCTTCCGAATTTACGACATCAATCATGCGCACTTCAGAGGAGATATTTTGAATGTCATTGATGCTATAGAGCGCGATATGCGAATGTTCATCTATGATGCCTGCGGTAAGGTGTTTTCCCTTGCCCTCTATCACAGTCGCGCCATTGGTAGGCAAGTCTTTCCCAATTTTGGCAATCTTGCCTGCCTCTATGCGGACATCAGTTTCCTGCAAAACTCCCTCCTGCTCGTTTGTCCAGACAGTCGCGCCTTTGATGACGTAAGTCTGCGCGGTAGGCAAGGTTTCCTTGCCAAACGCCTCAAATGGATAGACTACCTTGCCTACCTCTGCTACAGGTGTGGGCTGTGCGGGTTTGGTGGTGTCGGCAGGCAAGGCAGACTTATAACTTGCCTGCCATGTGAGTTTTTCGCCTCTACTCCCCTCCCCTATTCCTTGCCAGCCCTTGCCTACCGCCCAACCCGAAAGGCGCGTTTCGCCTCCCTCCTGCTTCTTGGGCGTGGGATTGAAAGTAAGCGTGATGAGGTCGTTTTGGATTGAGATTTTGGGGGTAACTTTGAGCGAATCCACGCTTCTTTCTATTTCTGCATTGATGCTTTCGGGCTTGCCTTTGAGGATAAGTTGGTAGGTTTTGTTGTCAATCGTGAGGTCATAATTGCCTCTCACGTCCTTGCCTACCATAGCCTGTAGGACGTGCCTGTATCCCTGAATAAAATTTTCGTGCAAAGTCGTTTCAGTTTGAAATACATTGCCTGAAGTGATGATAAAATTTGCAGTCGCGCCTTTGTTGAGATTGCCAAGCATTTTTTCAGATTTTACCAAACGTGCAGGCGTGTAGGTAAGGGCTTTCAATGCCTCCGTTTCTGACAGTCCATATTGGACAGCTTTGCGCAAATTTGCCAAGAAATCGCCTTTATTTTTCAATCCCGCCAAAGTGAACGCTATAGTAATTCCTGCTTTTGTGAGTTGTGCGGGATTCGTGGGGGCAAGTTCCCAATGCTTGAGTTGTGCGTATGTTACAAGTGTCGCATCAAGCGGGTCTGCCACCTCGAATGCTTCAGGAAAATTCAAGGGAATGATAAAAGGCGCACCTGTAGCTTTCATATCTTGGAGACGTT
>JAAFJK010000289.1 GCA_013298105.1 Cytophagales bacterium | reverse complement strand
CTATTAATTGTGATGGCGAAAAACGTGGTA
This sequence comes from Cytophagales bacterium, assembly GCA_013298105.1. Taxonomy (GTDB): domain Bacteria; phylum Bacteroidota; class Bacteroidia; order Cytophagales; family Microscillaceae; genus RDXI01. The sequence continues at coordinate 9,784 of JAAFJK010000289.1, read as the reverse complement.
AAATTAACGAACTTTTAATTACGAACTATCAATATGAACCACAAACCTTGGCAATCAATTTTTGACACCTATAAAATCCATAAACACGATTTTTCAAAAAGTCCATTTACTTTGACAGCAGAGGAAATAAAAAAAGCCACAGCACATTTCACAAGTACAACGGAAAGAGAAGTTCGTGTTTTGTGCAAACAAGACACAAGAGAAAGCAGACCGCAGGTTTTTGTAGACAATAATTTGTTCATTTTACCTATTAAAAACGGTATTTATAGTATTTTGCAAGGCGAAGGTTACATTGACATTCCAGAAATTACAACAGATGCAACCATTTACAAATCTAAACTTGACTTTGAGTTAGAAACTTCACTTATTGGAAATTCTGAAATGCAACATTTAGATTTTGCGTATGCGTCAAGTTTGGTACGCAGTTTTTTGGAAGACGAAAGTTTAGTTTTGACTATCAGAGGCAGAAAATACACCCCTAAATTTGAGTTTTATGCAGGACAACATAAGCAACTAATCACGACAGAAAGTGTTCAGACAGAAGTAGATGCAGGTTATGAAGGCAGAAATCAAATTGTTTTGATAGAAGCCAAAAATTCTGCAACCAAAAATACAATTATTAGACAACTCTATTATCCTTTTCGTCAGTGGCAAATACATACCAAAAAGAAAGTAAACATACTCTTTTTTGAAAAAAGAAAAGACATCTATTCTCTTTGGGAATTTGGTTTTGCAGATGAAAATGACTATAACAGTATAAAACTTTTGAAAAGTGCGACATTTGAGATAGTAGCATAAGCTAATATTATTGGTTCTCTGACAATTTTTGTGGGGGAGCTGTTTGCTGGGACACCAAACAGGGCTAAGTGCAAAAATAATCTCTTGCCTACCTCGCCTGAGTATTTGTATCAAAATTGAAAATAAATTTGGCAATTAAAAATTTAGAAATTATATTTGCATACAAAACGTATCAATATGAAAAAGGAAATTATTTTAGGAGATAGTTTGGAACAAATGAAATTGATAGAATCTGAAACTATTGATTTGATTATTGCTGACCCACCTTATTGGAAAGTAGTAGGTGAAAAATGGGACTATCAATGGCGTACTGAACAGGATTACATAGAATGGAGTATAAAATGGATTACTGAAGCAAGTCGTGTATTGCGTAAAGGTGGTTCATTTTATCTATTTGGTTATTTTAGAACTTTAGCGTTGCTTGTACCATATTTTGATAATTTGAATTTAGAACTTCGCCAACAGATTATGATTGATAAGGGCATGCGAGCAGTTTCAGGGAGAGCAACTAAAAATTATAAAATGTTCCCAAATGTTACAGAAAGTTGTTTGTTTATTATAAAAGATAGCAAGCCATTTATTAAAAAAACATTAAAAGAAAGACAAAAAGCCCTCAACTTATCTTCAAAAGATATTAACGAGGGTCTTGGCGTTGCAAGTTATGGAGGTGGAATGTGGAGTATTTATGCAGGGAATAATATTTGTGAACAAGTACCTACTTTAGAGTTGTGGCAAAAATTGCAAGACATTTTAAAGTTTGATATTCCATACTCAAAAATTGCCCAAACCTTTAACCCACAAATGGGAATTACAGATGTTTGGCGTGATATTGACTTTTATCAAGAAAAACGGTTTCACCCCACACAAAAACCAATGAAATTGATAAAGAGATTGGTACAAGCAAGTAGCAATGAAAATGATTTAGTTTTAGACCCATTTGGAGGAAGTGGGACTACTGCTTTGGCTTGTTTAGCAACAAAAAGGCAGTTTATTACCATCGAACTTGATGAAAATTATCATCAAATTATTTCAGAAAGAGTGAATGAAATTTTAGAGCCACAAGGTTTATTTAATTCCGTTGATATGGTTTAGTTTCTGAAATTTTGTCCGTATCTCTTAAAGGCAATAAACCTCTCATTTCTTCTGAAATAAAAGGCATTTTTTGCTTAATTTCCTTTACATCAAGGTTTTCATTTTTTGCGATAATATCTAACTCCGCTCTATTTAGTACAGAGATGGGCATCATTTCAGAAGTCAAAGTGTTTCTATCTATTTCAGGGGAAACATAATAGTCTATCACAATTTCGGGAATTGTATTGGCATTTTTGACAATACAATTCAATACTTTGATAGGATTGCACATATAAAATTGGTAGGAATAAGGCCAAAAATTCTTTGGTGCAGGAGTTTTATTGGCATTATTCTTTTTATGTTCAGCATAAATTTTGTAATAGTAATTGGTCATCAAGTTCACAAAGTTTTGATTTCTTGGTGATTTTGTCCAAATCTCAAAAATTTGAAAACGTAAATCTTCGAAATTATCATTGTCAAATTCAGGATAGTCTGCCAATGCTAAAACTATCCTATCAACATCTTGTGTCAAAACCTTCAAATCATTTTCGCTTCTGATAGTAAAAAGCCATTTACTATCGTCCATTCGTTTGATATTCATTGAGTTACAATTTGGACAAATTGTTTCAATTCTCAATATTTTCTCATTGCAGTCTTTGCAACTGTCTAATTGATCTACTCTACTGCAAGATTTGACTTCTGAACCATCAACAATATCATTTCCTCTTGCTCCTGTTTTTGAACCTTCCATTCCCAAAACCAAAGAGGCTAAGTGCTGACCTGGATAACCAATTTTCATGTTGGGCGTTTGTTTGGTAATTTTAGACCATTCCAAAGCCTTTATACGTGGCTGCAGTACTAAATCAAGAAGTAATTTCTCAATCAAAGCCTTATTATTATGTATGGTTATGAGTTCTTTTTTAGGAAGCATCGAAGTCTAAGAGGTCTTTAAGAGATAAATTCAAGGCTTTTGCAAATTTTTCAACATTCAGCAAAGTAACATTCCTTTCTGCTCTTTCTACCATACCAATATAAGTGCGATGGAAATTGGTTAATTCCGCAAAATCTTCTTGCGAAAGATTACGTTTTAGCCTTTCCTGCTTGATTTTATTGCCAAAGAGAATAAGTAATGTTTCTTTTTCCATTGAGTTTTTCTGCAAAGTTATGGTAGTGCTACGTTCAAATCTACATACAATACGTATCATTTTTATTTTAAACAAATTTGTAGTATATTTGCACGTGAGTATCTAAGGCTGAATTTTAATCTTTTTGGCAACAGAATTAGATAATTTATTTTATTTAAAAATACTGATTATCAGATATTTAGAAAAATAATTGAGAGTAAATTTGATTACGTACCCAAAATAAAATTTAATGGAAAAATTAAAACGCAGAGAGGCACTCAAGAAGTTAGCCGTTTTGGGTGCAGGCGCACTCGTATTACCTACCCTTTCCTTGCCTACCGTTGGGCAAGACAAAGCCGATACTTTCAAGCTCGTCATCAAAAATGGCAAAGTTTATACACAAGGACAAATCAAAGAAGTCTTTGTAGGCATCACACAAGACAACAAAATAAAACTCAGCGACTCGCCCCTCGCAGGCAGGAAAGAAATAGATGCCACAGGCAAAGTTGTAAGTCCTGGTTTTGTGGACATTTTGGCGGACAACGCAGGCAATCCTGAACAAACCTACCGCATTTTTGAGAAATATAAACTCGCTGATGGACTTACCTCCGTACTCCAAATGCATGGAGGCGCGGCAAATCCTGCAAGTTTCTATAATTATTTTGGGAAAATTCCGCACTATACGAACTATGGCGTGGGTGTGTTTGTGATGCTTTTGCGCTTAAGATATGCGAACCTTGCGGCTCGATACAAAGCCGTAGAACAAGGACTCGAAGAGGGGGCTTTGGGTGTTTCGCATAGCATTGAATATCAACCAAGTACGACTTATCCTGAGCTTCTTGAGTATGCAAAGTTAGCCAAAAAATACGACCGCCCTATGTTTTTGCACCTCCGATATTCAGCTCAAGAAACTGAACTCGAAGGCGTAAAAGAGGCTATTAAACTTTCTCAAGAAACAGGCGCAAGAATGCACATAGACCATTTGCACTCTACAGGTGGTACTTACAATATCGTCAAAGCACTTGACCTTATCCAACAAGCCAATCTGCTGGGGGCAGAGATTACGACTTGTGTCTATCCATACAGTTATTGGGCGACTTACCTTATTTCTACGCGCTTTGACCCAGGCTGGCAGGAAAGGTATAAAATCACATACAGCGACCTCACTGTAGTAGGTACAGGCGAAAAACTCACACAAGGCACTTTCAATCAGTACAGAAGTCGTGCAGGACTGCTGGTGGCTGTACCCGAAGGCACCATGCAAATGGACAAAACCATAGATATTGCGCTTCAGCATGACTTTTGTATGATTGGCTCTGATGGAGGCATCGAGCGCGAGCCTATCGCAAACAATCACCCACGCGGCGCGGGCTGTTTTGCGACTGCTATCAGGCATGGCATAGATATAGGCATGAGCATGGAAAAAACACTTTCCAAAATCACGACCTTGCCTGCCAAACTGATGCGAGGCGCGATGGATTCGCGCAACGACATTGCCGATGGCAAAATAGCAGACATCACTATTTTCAATCCCAAAACTATCGCTGGAAAAGCCTCTGTAAAGTTGCCCAATCAATTTTCGGAAGGCATCGATTATGTCATAATCAATGGGGAAGTCGTGTTCCAAGACGAAAAAATACTTGCTTCAAAAGGACAAGCGATTAAATATTAACACACAGATACACTACTGGCGCGAGCGTCCACGCTCGTGCCTAAATAACTACAAGCCTGTGGCTTGTCTGTTGCGATAGCAACAGAACCACCGTACTAAAACCAATACAAAAGGCGTGTAAGTAATAGATTAAATATTAACACACAGACGAGCTGTCTGTGCTACATACAACACAATATGCGCTACAAAGCATGGCTTTTGCTGATACTTCTTGCCCTCATTTGGGGTTCGTCTTTTATGCTTATGGGGATAGGCTTAAAAGTATTTACACCTATTCAAGTAGCTTCTTTACGAATACTCTTTGCGGGTTTGGCGTTGGTGGGAGTTGCCTTGCCTGCCTTCTCACGCATACCACGTGCAAAATGGGGGTTGATATTTGCTTCAGGTATGTTGGGGGTATTCATACCTGCCTTTTTGTTTGCTTACGCGCTTACACACATGAATATGGCAGTGGCGGGGATACTGAATGCCATGACACCGCTTTTTACGCTTTTGATAGCGGTGTTGTTTTTTGAACAAAAAGCCTCTACCTACAAGTGGATAGGCATGGCGGTGGGTTTTGCAGGTTCTGTCATTTTGACTTTAGCAAGCAACCGCGATGGAAAATTTGAATGGTCTATTTATCCTATTTTGGTCTTGGTAGCGACTATTTGCTATGCGTTGAATGGCAATCTATCCAAGACTTTTTTGCAAGGCATTGCCCCCATTTACCTGACGGCACTGTCGCAGTTTTGGATAACGCTTTTGGCAATCATAGTGTTGTGGAACAGTGGCATAGTAGAGCAGTGGCACTTGCCTGCCTCCGCAAAGCCCATGACGCTCACGTGGGTAGGCATTACTGGGGAGGCAAGGTGGGTGGCTTTGGGTAGTATGGTGTTTTTGGGTATATCAAGTACAGCTATAGCGATGGTGATTTTTAATAAACTGATGCAAATGACCTCTATCATCTTTGCAAGCACTGTTACGTACCTTATCCCACTTGTAGCGATAGGCTGGGAAGTAGCAGGTGGCGGGACAATTACAGTTATCCAATGCTTTTGCATGGCGTTGATTGTGGGGGGCGTTTATATCACGAATAGCTCGAAGAACTGATGGGTAGGCAAGGTTTTTGTTTTTGATAAATTATGCGCAAAAAAATATTTCTTTTGGTCTTGCTTATAGGGTGTTTGGGTAGGCAAGCATATTCTGAAGCGTGCCCCACTGTTTCAAGTTTAAGCGAAGCGTAACTTGGAACTTACTTTTTTGCAAGGTTTTACCTTGCGTTTTGCAAAGCAAAACAATCACCACACTAAAACCAATACGAAATTACATTTTTTAGCACAAAATAAAAATACCTATTTTGTTTTTTGTATTGGCTTTAGTATGATTTAGCTCGGCATTTTGTTGCTTTGCAACAAACAAGCCACAGGCTTGTAGCTATTTAGGCACGAGCCAAGAGGCTCGCGCCAGTGGGGATTTTCTCAATAAAAACTATCCAAATTGGCAAAGTGACCCTAACTTTAAGTGGTAAACTAATTTAAACAAACATATCAAACAACATGGGAAAAGGTTATATTATACACCCAAATGACAAACTGATTGTTGTCAGCAATATGTATGGAGAAATAAATGAAGAAACATTCAATGAGTTGCTTAGCGTCGATATGTTAGACTTTAAAGTAAATATAGTTATAAGAGAAGTCCCTGACAAATTAATTGCTATCAAAATTGCAAGGCTTATTGATAAATATCCAAACAATTTTATAACACTTCATATCAATGAGTATGATACCGCAGAAAATCTTGATTCTCTGATGTATATCTCTAATCTTAAACATTTTGAGATTTCAACTTCCAAAAACTATGATTTGTCTATCATCTCTACTTTAGAGGGATTAGAATCTTTCGATTATATGGCGGCTCATCAAAGCAAAGTAGATATATCTCCTTTGGCAAAATGTAAGAAATTAGAAAGTTTACTTTTAGACTGTAAGCTAAAAAATGAGCAATCATTTGAAAGCATGACGCAACTTCGCGCTCTTTATTTAAAGCGTATTCCACTTGACATGAATCTAATTAAGCATTACCAAAATTTGGAGATTTTATATGTGGATTCTCAGGTTCAAAATATAGAAGTCATCAGTGAAGTAAAGTCTATAGTGAGTTTAGAGCTATCTAAAGTGAGAGGCTTAAAAGACATTGAGTTTGTATCAGCATTAAGTAATTTAGTATATCTGTATTTGGAGAGCCTAAAAGAAGTGATTGCATTACCATCATTTAAAGAAAATAGTAATTTAGCATACATCTACCTTGATAAAATGCATGGCATAAAAAATTTAGACAACCTTAAAAATTTGCCTAACCTTAAACAAATTTATACTCAAAAATTAGATATGCTTGCACAAGATGTAGGTGTATTTTTACAAGACATGATGCATCTATATTATGTGAAAATGTTACTTAAACAAGGAAAGGAAACAATGGAATTATTTGATATAATAGACAAACTTGGCATAAATGAAAATAAAAACCCTGAAGATTTTGTGTGGTGTTTAAATTCTTTGTATCGTGTTTAATCGTATGTTCTCTGTTGTGCTTCGTTTTCAACTGAGCCCTAGTGGTCAGTCTTAGTTAAATGTTCGTTTTTTTCGGTTGGCAATCCGCTTGGGGTTGTCAATCCCCCACTGGCGCGAGCCTCTTGGCTCGTGCCTAAGTAACCGAAGCCTGTGGAACCTCTGCCGTAGGCAAACAACCGAACTAAAACCAATACGAAATTAAATTTTTTAGCACAAAATAAAAATACCTATTTTGTTTTTTGTATTGGCTTTAGTATGATTTAGCTCGGCATTTTGTTGCTTTGCAACAAACAAGCCACAGGCTTGTAGCTATTTAGGCACGAGCCAAGAGGCTCGCGCCAGTGGGTGCCAAGAGGCTCGCGCCAGTGGGGGTCTTAGAAAGTTATTAGGGAACAGGCTGTAGCACAGGCTTACAGTCTGTCGTTTTCAAGTCATAAACAGGCTGGAAGCCTGTTCTACAGTTTTGCCTCCGCAATAACTTTCGAAGAACCATATATCTTTTATTCACAAACCAATCGCTCATAATCTTGTTCTGAAAGTTCTTTTTCCCAGATTTTCCGCGCCTCTGCGTTCAGGTAGGCAAGGAGGTAGTGATGGTGCGCTAATTTTTTCTCTGCTACATAAAAAGGTCTTTCGGGCGTGCCTCTGTTTTCTATCGATTGATAGTTTGGCTTTACGCGCTCGCCTATTTTATTGTCCCAAAAGCCCCAAAGGTCGTGTTGCTTCACTTGTATAAGTACCTGAAAATCTTTTACTTGCAGTACCTTTACTTCCTGAAAGTGGGTAGGCAAGGTGTGTGCCGATTCTTTTTCTTTGTCTTTGAGTTTCTCTTTGCCTTTTTTGGCAAAGTTATAAAAAAGCCATTCGCCTTTGGTATTTTGGACAAGTGCAGTGCTGTCTTGCCACGCTATCAACTCCTTGTAGTGAAACGGAATGAGTGTTTTTTGCTGAAAATCTAACAACCCTTTTTGTCCAGCTTTGGAGGCAAGGACAGATGTAGTAGTGGGGCTAAAATGCAGTATATCAGGCTTTTGGTCATATTGCGGTTCAATCGTAAGCGGATAAGTAGGCGCGAAAAGTCCGTATTTTCCGTTGTTGATGAGCGCGAACTCGCCTTTGGGTTGTGCATCAATACCGTCATATTTGAGGGGCAAAACCGCCTTGCCTGCCGAATCCACCAAGCCGTATTTGCCATTTGCTTGTACGTTGAAAAGATTAGCCGAAAGTGGATAAATGCTCTGATACGTGGGTGCGCAGACGCGCTGTCCTTTGAGGTCGTACAGCCCTTTTTGTTGCTGGGCATTTTCGAAGAAAATGAAACCATTTTCTATCCTAATGTTTTTCAAGTTTTGGGCTTCAATGGGCTTTCCTGTCCCTTCCATGCAGTCGAGCGAAAGTTTTTTTGCTTTGTAAAGATACAAAACCTTTTCTACCAAAGCTACCGAATCAAGGTCAAAATTGTGCCTTACCTGCCCTGTCTGTGTCTGAAAAACGCCCCATTTTTTGTCTTTTTTCAAGAGCAAAATGCCATGATTACCTTCTATTTTGCTGAAAGTTTGTTCGGCAAGATAAGGCGCACCCTGTAGGCTGTAAGCCTGTAGATTTGCGCTGTCTTTGCGCAACACGAAGGCAGTTTGAGGCAGATAACGTACCGCGTGTGGCTGGGCAGGCAAGACCATGTCGAGGCGCGTATTGATGACACCTGTGCTGTTATTTTTGGTAAATTGCAGGCGCGTACTGTCCAAAGCTATGAGCGTTTCGGCTTGAAAAGGTGTGGGGGTAGTTTTTTCTTGGATTTGTTTCCAAAAATCTTTCAGTTTATAGATAGCTACCTGACTTGCCTGCCTGCAGACTATAAGCGTGTTTTGTTTTGCTTCTATTTCTGTAAAAGTAGGTTCAAAAATGATTTGTCCATGCAGGGTAGCAATGCCCCAACGCCTGTTTTTTTTGAATTTAAGTAATTGATTACCAAGCATCTCGATGGCATCATATTTTAGCGGGAGTATTTCCTTGCCTGCCTCGTGCGCTACACCATAAAAGCCGTTTTTATTCAACCTCCAAATAGCAGGCGCGAGGGGTGCAAAAGCGTCATATTCGGGCGGAAAAACTTGCCTACCCAGCACATCAAAAAGCCCAAAGTGCGTGTTTTGTTGGATTTGGAGGTAGTCTGTTTTTTGGGTTTGGCAGAGATGTTTAGGCAAAATATTGTCCAAACTTGCCTGCACTACAGGCTTGCCTGCCTCGTTCAGATAGCCATATTGTTCTTTTTCAAAATAAGGAAAAACTGCATGGCGTTGTGCTTCTTGCCATGCTTCGGTTTTGAACTCTTGGTTATAAGCCTCTTGTGCAAAAATATCTTCAAATTCTTGTATTTTTTGTTGGCTTTTGTAGGTATAAAAAAGCTGTACCCATGCTTTTTTGGCGGTAGGCAAGGACTTGTACTCGTCCCAAAAATTGGCAAAAGATTCTGTGGTATAGCTGGCAGTGTAGAGTGGATAAAGTGCTTCTATGGCATCAGGTAGGTAGAGGTTTTTGCCTGTATAATTTTTTAGGAAGTTCGGAAG
>JAAFJK010000586.1 GCA_013298105.1 Cytophagales bacterium | reverse complement strand
GATTTTTATTTTCAAATCATTTGCCTTTTCGAGTTTGGCAGGACCCATATTCTCGCCCGCCACTAAGTAGTCGAGTTTGGCAGAAACACCCGAAGCAATCTTGCCTCCGTTGGCTATGATTTTGGCGGTAAGTTCCTCTCGGCTGAATTTCGTGAATGTACCCGAAATAAGCAAAGACTTGCCTGCGAAAAGGTCGCTTTCCGTTGTAGTGGTGCTTGCGCCCACTTCCATCTGCAAACCTGCCGTTTTCAGGCGAGCTACAATAGCCTGATTTTCAGCAATTTGAAAAAAATCATACACGCTTTGCGCGGTTTTCTCGCCTACATCATTCACGCCTGTAAGGTCTTCGAGTTTAGCGTTCATAATAGCGTCTATGTTTTGGAAATGCTCCGAAAGACGCTTTGCCCCGCCCTTGCCTACGAACCGAATACCCATACCAAACAAGACGTTGGCAAAAGGTTGCTTCTTCGATTCTGTCAATCCTTCGAGGGCATTTTGGATAGATTTGGTTTTGAAATTGGGCAGGCGAGTCAGTTTATCTGCTGTAAGGTCGTATAAATCCGCAATCGTTTTTACCAAACCAAGTTGATACATTTTGTCTATAGTTTCCCCTCCGAGTCCATCAATTTTGAGCGCGTCCCTGCTGATAAAATGCTCTAATCTACCTTTCACTTGAGGCGGACAACCTTTTTCATTGGGGCAATAGTGTTGCGCTTCGCCCTCTTTGCGGACAAGCGCGGTGTTACATTCGGGGCAGTGCGTAATGTAGGCAAGGGCAATGCTATTGGCAGGTCTTTTCGCCACCTCAACGCCTGTAACCTTTGGGATAATCTCGCCTCCTTTTTCCACAAAAACCGTATCGCCCAAGCGCAAATCCAAGCGTTCTATTTCGTTGGCATTGTGCAGAGAAGCGCGTTTTACGGTTGTGCCAGCTAATTGTACGGGTTTTAGTTCCGCTACAGGCGTTATTGCGCCCGTTCTGCCGACTTGGTAAGTTACGGATTCTAAGGTTGTGCTGATGCTTTCCGCCTTGTATTTGTAGGCGATTGCCCAGCGCGGACTTTTGGCAGTGAAGCCCAAAATGCGTTGTTGGTCAAGCGAATTTACTTTGATAACTACGCCATCAGTTTCGAGAGGCAAGGTCTTTCGCTTGCTTTCCCATTCGTTGATGTAGTCCATAACTGCCTGAATGTCAGTGCATTTTCGGTAGGTAGGCGAGATTTGGAAACCCCACGTTTCGAGGGCTTTGATAGATTCTTCGTGGGTTTGGTAAGGCAGATTATCACCCAACAAATAATACAAAAACGCATCAAGTTTGCGCCTTGCGACTTCTTTAGAGTCTTGTTGTTTGAGCGAACCTGAAGCGGTATTGCGCGGATTTGCATAAAGCGGCTCGCCTGCCTGTTCGCGCTCTTTGTTCAGTTGTTCAAAGACTTTGTGCGACATAAAAATTTCGCCTCGAACCTCAAAATTAGCGGGTGCTTCGGGGTGCGTGATGCGCAAAGGCAGGGTTTTAATGGTTTTTACATTCGCTGTAACGTCATCTCCTTGCGTGCCATCGCCTCGCGTAACGCCTGTCATGAGTACACCATTTTCATAGTGCAAACTGATAGACACGCCATCAAATTTGAGTTCACAAATATATTCAAGCGTATTAAGCGGGATATTTTCGTCTTGCAAAATTTTCTTAACGCGCTTATCAAATTCCTCCATGTCTTCTTTGCTGTACGAATTGCCCAAAGAGAGCATCATACGCTTATGCACTACGGTAGGAAAGTCTTTTGTAACAGAACCGCCTACGCGCTGAGTAGGCGAGTCGGGGCGTTTGAATTGCGGATATTCCGCTTCGAGGTTCGTGAGTTCCTCAAGGAGCATATCAAAATCATAGTCCGAAATTTCGGAAACGTGTTCTTGATAATACTTTTGGTTATGGTAGTGGATTTGCTCCGACAGCTCGGCAATGCGCTCTTGTGGGTTCATTTGGTAAGATTAGGATTTTTCTTGCCGTAAAATTAGGCAAAAAAAACGAAAAAAAGAAAACCTTGCCTACCATGCCAAACTAGAACATCTAACCAAATCATTAAATTTAAAGTATTGTCTTTTGGTAATAAAATAGAAGTTTTAAGGTACACAAGGCTATGAGTAGAAAAATTTGTATGTTTATCTGCACTTGCCTGCTATATATAAGCGGTTTTGCGCAAAATAAAGGGGTAGAATGTACCATAAAAGCCCTCAAAACTGTTATCAAGCAAGGAGAATTGCCTGAGATAGAGGCAATTATTCATAATAAAACAGACACTACCATTTATTTAATAGAGCCTTTAGCTGGTTCATTTGATAAAGCGCGTTATCCATATGCTTATTTTACGGTTGAATTGGTAGATGATAGTACTTACCATCTTACAGAGCCATACAGATGTGGGCATTTAGACGAGATAACGCTTAAACATTTTATAAAAGTCTTACCTGACAGTTTATTTTCAGAGCTTTATTACCCTTCAATTGACTTTTCAGATTTCAAGATAAAAGGCATTTACAAAATTCAATACCATTACTCTACGCAAGCCTCTTATTTGAGTGCTTACATGAGTCCAGAAAATAGTCTGGGATATTTTTTTGCGGATAGCAAAAATAGTAAACGCCATTTGACAAAATCTGAACGCAAAAAGTATAAAATATTCTCAAAATTATTTAAAAAAGTGCCTCGCTTAAATCTTTCAAGCAATTTCGTTTTTATAACAGTGGAGTGATAATGTGTTTTTAGCAAACTCTCTCGTTTTAGCTGTTCCACTTGCACCTTTGCAACTGTTTGGCGTTTGGCTAAGGTTTTCTTGCCCAATTCGTTCATTTCCGAAAATGAGATGTTGTAGTTCATATTTGAGTTGGTTTTTCACGTGATTAGGATTTTTCTTGCCGTAAAATTAGGCAAAAAACAACACTTTACAAAGTAGGTAGGGGGAGCATTTGCCATTTGTCCCCTTTTTGAAAAAACTGTAAAAGGGCTATTTTTCCCCTTTCAAGCATATAGGTAGATATTTGGAATAGAACTAAACAGCCCTCTAAAAAGCCCTAAATGCAAAAT
>JAAFJK010000357.1:1258-6499 GCA_013298105.1 Cytophagales bacterium | reverse complement strand
GCAAAGCATAGACCTTGATGCCTCTGTATTCATGGTCAATGCGCAAGGCAAACTACCCAATGAACAATATTTTGTATTTTACAATAACCTGAAATCGCCCGATGGAGGCATACAACATACAGGCGACAACCGTACAGGGGCAGGCGAGGAAGATGACGAGATGGTATTGGCAAATTTGCCACTCATAGGGGCAGAGGTACAAGAAGTGCTGATGGTCGTATCTATTCATGACGCAGATGTGCGCAGACATCACTTTGGGCTGTTGCATGATGCTTATATACGGCTGGTAGATGTAGAAACGAACCGCGAAGTTTTGCGCTATGACCTTGACCAAGAGTTTGGAAATTGTACTGAGATAGAATTTGGCAGACTCCGCTTAGAGAATGGCGAGTGGCATTTTGTAGCTTCAGGCATGGGTTCAAAAGCAGGTCTGCAAAGCTATGTAGATAGATATGTATAGCCTTCTATTTTGGGTTGGCAACAAATTTGATAGCGACTTTGCTAATGGTCAGTCTTAGTTAAATGTTCGTTTTCGGTTGTCAATCCGAAAAAAAAGACCGCTAAGGAACGAGCTGTAAGCGTCTGTTATCGAGCTTTTACGCGGTTAAGCAATACCCACAGACGCTTACAGCGTAGCTTCGCGTGAGTGAAATTGTCATGTTATTTTATTTTCATTCCTACTGTAAGAATCCCTTGTCGGTATTTTGCGCGGTGCTAAATTACTCAATTTACAAATTAACAATGTCAGTATCAAAATAAGAAAGACTGGTTGTCTGACTACTATTTATTTTGCCTAAAAAGTAAAATTCGGCACAAAAATTTCGTTTACATTACTCAATGATAGATAAAATCTTATTGCGCCTTTCGTGGGGTTGGGTACTGTTGGGTGCTTGCTTTTTGTGCTTCGTAACGTTTACGCTGTACTTGGTAGGCTATACCGAGCAGGAAGGCTTTGTATTTTTGCGCACAAATGTAGGCTTTTTATTGGCAAAACCTGATGGCGTAGTGAGTCCTATATGGATGACTGCCTTTTATTTTCATGTCGTAAGTTGTATTGTCTGCTTGTTGTTGGGTCCTTTTCAGTTCATAGCCTATTTGCGCAAAAACTATCCCACATGGCACAGGGGGGCAGGCAAGGTATATATTGCCTCGATTCTATTTGCAGGCGCACCAAGTGGACTTTATATGGCGGTCTTTGCGAATGGTGGCTTGCCTGCCCAGCTCGGATTTGTGGTGCTGTCAGTGCTTTGGATTATGACTACCTACCTTGCCTACCACACGATACGAACGCGCGACTTCAAAGCACACATGGCATGGACAGCTCGAAGTTACGCGCTTACCTTTTCGGCAGTTACGCTGAGGCTTTGGACACCGATTTTGTCTATTTATACAAATATCCCCCATGAAGTCATCATAGCTTCTACAGCTTGGCTGAACTGGATTCCCAATCTTTTGATTACAGAAATATTGATTCGTTATTTTGCAAAAAGACTTTGAATAAAATTGACGATTTTGGATTTACGATTTTTGGATTTACGATTTACGTTCATAATTTATTTTTAAGGAATGAAAATTAAATAACATGACAATTTCACTCACGCGAAGACAGACGCTTACAGCGTGGCTAAACATTTTCAAGTTATTTTTTACTCATTCCTAATAATCCAAAAATCGTAAATCGTAAATCGTAAATCCAAAATCGTAAATCGTAAATCTAAAATCATAAATATACTCCATCTTACTACATGAAATTTTTAACCCAGTTGCACACCAAAATATCAAGTGCCTTAAAGCGTTTTGCTTTGAGTATTTTGTGCATGGCAGTGGGTACTTCAAGTTATGCACAAAAAAATATTTACAACCTTCAGACTGCCTACAAAAATGCCACTGACAACACAAAACGCTTGGTAGCTTTGAATGATTTGGCTGAATGGTACAACTACAGAAGCCCCGACAGTGCGCAAGTCTATGCCAAACTTGCCTACCAAATGCACGAAAAAGCTACAGATGACTTTCAGAAAGTACGCGCCATTGCGGGGCTTGGGGTGGCTCTTTCTAAAACCAAAACACCTTTGCGGCAGGTAAGGGCATATTTTGACGAAGCCTTGAAAGAAGCTGAAAAAAGTAAGAAAACTGATGCGCTGGGTTTTGTATGGGTGTGTTTGGGAGATTTTTACCTCCAAGCAGGCAAGGTAGAGGAGGCAATTTTGCAGTACGAGGAAGCCAAAAAGATATATGAATCTGCCCCAATCAAAGACCAACTACAAAAAGTCTATCATCAATTAGGTATCGCCCACAACAGGGCAGGCAAGGCAGAAGTTGCCCTTGCCAATTACTTCAAAGCCCGCATGATTATCAAAAGCCTTGCCCGCAAAGATACAGCAGGCATACTCAGCGATATAGGAAATGTGTATTACAATCAAGGCAATTTTGCAGAGGCTTTGCAATATTATCACCTGTCGTTGAGTACCAGCAAACAGCAAAAAGATGCTTTTGCACAAGGCTTCGCGCTGAATAATATCGGACTTGTGCATAATGGGCTTGGCAATCATGACGAAGCACTCGACTATCACCTGCAAGCCCTCAAAAAACGTGAAGAAGCCAAAAGCGAAGAAGGCATAGCCAATAGCTATACAAATATAGGCAACAGCTACATACAACTCGGCTATCATGAAAAAGGGCAAAAGTTTCTTGCGCAAGGACTTGTGATAGACACAAAATTGGGTAAAAGACTGTCTGTTGCGACCTCACTCGACCGCATGGGGTTGGCGTTTTTGCAAAATAAAAAAAACCAAGAAGCCTTAGAAAAATTTGAAGATGCCCTGAAAATCCGCAAAGAAATGGGGCAAATCGTAGGCGTAGGTGTGAGTTACAATCATTTGGGTATGGCATATATGCACCACAAAGACTTCCCCAATGCCATTGCTTACCTCAAAAGAGCCGACAGTATTTTTACTCAAGCCCAAGCGCAAGATAAACTTACCCAAACATACCTACTGCTCGCCAAAGTATATTTTGAGGTAGGAGATGCCCAAAAAAGTGAAAAATACGCCGAAAATGCCTTCAAATTTGCCCTCAAACGTAGAACTAAGTCCGAAATCATAGAATCTGCCCAACTTTTAGCCCAACTCTATGCCAAGCAAGGCGCACACGCAAAGGCTTTTGAGATGCAAAATCAGGCGATTGCTTACAAAGACAGCCTTTATATAGAAGAAAAAAATAAGCGCAATGTCCGAATGCAAGCCCTCTTTGAGTTCAAACAACAAGAGAAAGAATTGAAGGAACTAAAAAACGATAACTTTGCCATCATACGACTGCAATACATCAGTTCAGGTATTTTTACGCTGTTTATAGTCGTTTTGGGTGTATTTGTGTATTATTTGGCTATCAGCCGAAAGCGCAACCAAGCCACCAATAAAGCCATTACGAAGCAAGCGCGTGAGATTGAAACCCAAAAAGAAGCCATTGAAACCCAAAACTTAGCCCTCCAAACTGCCCATAAAAGCCTCAAAGAAACCAATCAAGAGCTACTCGATAGCATCAATTATGCGCATAGGATTCAAAAAGCAGTCTTGCCTACCCACGCAGAGATAGCCACTGCCTTACCGCATCATTTTATACTTTACAAGCCTCGAAATGTAGTCAGTGGCGACTTTTATTGGATAAGCGACAAGCAACACCACACTGTAGTAGCTATCATGGACTGCACAGGACATGGCATACCTGGTGCTTTTATGAGCTTGATTGGCAATCATATATTGCATGAAGTAGTGAATTTGCGTGAAATCATTGAACCCGCTACTATCCTTACCGAACTGAAAAAAAGGGTAAATATAGTGCTCAAACAACAAAGTACACAAGGGCGCGATGGTATGGATATAGGCGTTTGTACCATCGACCACGCACCTATCAGGCAAGGGATAGAGCGCAAACTGTACTTTGCTTCTGCGCACTTGTCTTTGCTTTATTTTCAAGAAAACCAAATGTACGAAGCCGAAGGAAGCAAAATATACATAGGCGGCTATGACCCTGATGATACGGAAAGGCATTTTGAAACTGAAGTCATCAATCTCGACAAAACGACCGCTTGTTACTTGTTTTCTGATGGCTACCAAGACCAATTTGCCGAAAATAGCAAGAAGAAATTTAGTAAAAAACGACTTAAAGCACTCATCACAGAAGTTCACACACTTTCGGTGGAGAGCCAACACGAGATTTTGAATAAAAATATAGACGACTGGAAAGGACAAACTGAACAAACAGACGACATCATGGTATTTGGTGTGGTGCTTTAAATTTTTCCACCTTCAAGCCTCGTACTTCGAAAAATGGACTTACCTTTGGATATTTCTCCCGAAGCATGGGGAAAAATACAAGACATCATGACGCAAAAAAATATCCCTGCCCATTACGCGCTCAGGCTTGGTATGCGCGGAAGTGGGTGCAGTGGCGACTTTTTTTTGGGCTTTGATGTACCAAAGCCCGAAGATGTATCGTTTGAGAGTAGGGTGGGCAAGGTAATTATTCAAAAAACACAACTATTGTACTTCTATGACCTTGCCTTGGATTGGGTGGAAACCCCCGAAAGTGCAGGTTTTTCTTTCATAACTCATGCAAATACAAATACACGATAAGACTTTTGTGCCTTTTATCTCTGAAGATTCGATACAAAATGCCATAAAAAAAATGGCTAAAGACATTCAAAATGACCTCAAACAAAAAAATAAGCCTGTGTATTTTTTGGGTGTGCTGAATGGTGCATTCAGGCTTATGGCTGACCTCGTGCGGTACATGGATATGCCTGTAGAAGTTGGTTTTTTGCGCCTCTCGTCCTATCAAGGCACTGAAAGTACAGGCAAAATAACGTTAGAAATGCCCTTGCCTACCGACATGGCAGGCAAGGAAGTTTATATCATAGAAGACATCATAGATACAGGTACTACCCTTGCCTACCTGACTGCAGAAGTAGCGCAATTAGGCGTAAGCTCTTGCAAAATCGTGAGTTTGTTTTTCAAACCTTCTAAGCTAAAGACAGCCATAAAACCTGATTATATAGCCTACGAGATAGCAGATGTATTCATAGTGGGCTATGGGCTTGACTATGACGGACTGGGCAGAGAACTCAATGGCATTTACAGGTTAGAGGGTTGAAGAATTAACGATTTTAGATGTACGATTTACGTTTTTTTCGGTTGTCAATCCGAAAAAAAAACCGCGAAAAAACGAACAAATAACAAAAAC
>JAAFJK010000357.1:0-1248 GCA_013298105.1 Cytophagales bacterium | reverse complement strand
TAAGCGTCTGCTATCGAGCTTTTACGCGGTTAGGCAATGCCAACAGACGCTTACAGCGTGGCTTCGCGTGAGTGAAAGCCTCCCTACCCCATTAAACTAAAAATTCTTTTTTAATGAAAATTTGGCTTTTTTTGATATGTTTTGCAGTGATGCTACCCGCAGTGGCACAACGAACTCCGCCTAAGACGAAGCCCCTACAAGGCACGCCTGAAGGTTTTGTGCAGGTGGGTTTTCAGTTGAATGTCATGCAATACATAGGCGACCTTCCCGCTGGGATAAAGTTCGCAAGACCAGGTGCATCGCTGTATTTTTCACGCAAAATCACTGCGCATTGGCATACGCGCCTACAGCTCTCAGTAGGGAGGATTGAGGGAGATGATGCCGCCGCTTCCCCCCTATCGGGCGTATATGCGCGGAATTTGCATTTTAGGAATGACCTCAAAGAACTTGCAGGACTGCTCGTCTATGAGTTCAAGGGAAGCTATGGCAAATATGCCAAGAGAGCTAATTTTACGCCCTATCTGCTGGGCGGGGTGGCATTATTGCACCACAATCCACGCGCTAAAGTGCCAACAGCTATGGGCGAAGGTTGGATAGATTTGCAAAGTTTGGGGACTGAAGGGCAAGGCAGAATAGGCTATGCAAAACCCTACAACAAAGCCCAAATTACGATTCCGCTTGGCATAGGTTTTCGTTTTCGTACACCTGACAAGCGGTGGGATTTTGCTATAGAGATATTGCCACGCTATACTTTCACAGATTATCTTGATGACGTGAGCGGGCAATACCCCGATATGGCTGACCTTGCCAATCCATGGAGTGTCGCGCTCTCAAACCGCACGCTTGAGCCTACGCAGGCAAGGACGAATACGCCCCGCGCCCTCGACCAAGTGTCTGGTGGCTTCGGCAATCCTATAAGTTATATTGGTTTTGATGGGCAGACTTATCGAACTTTGCCAGATTTTGTGCGTGGAAAAGACAACAGAGGCAATCCCAAAACCAAAGATATGTATATTTCTTATGGTTTTCAGGTAAGTTATATCTTGAATGTAGGATTGAAATGCCCGCAGGCAAGGTGGTAGTGCTTATTAGGCTTCTTACGAAAGTTCATTTTCCTCCCTCGTAACTATTTAGCCCCCAGCCCCAAAGGGGAGTTTTTGTGTAAGTTTGCATTTAAACTTGCCTACCAAAACACTAAAATAGGCGAAAATTGGAGATAATTCTCCCCTTTGGGGCAGGGGGCTAAAT
>JAAFJK010000119.1 GCA_013298105.1 Cytophagales bacterium | reverse complement strand
TAAGTTTTGGGAATCGGTAGCTTACGAAAAACAAGGCTACACTTGGATAGAAAGCGAAAGCCTCGAAGACCTTATAAAACCCGAACGTATGGCGCAAATTAAAAGAGAGCATTTGAAAAAGAGCGAAGTCAAAAACTATAAAACGACTTTATTTGATTTTGTTGAAGAAGAATGTTTAACGTGTTATGCTTAATTAGTTTATGAATTTACCCAACAACTCAAATTTAGCCATCGATAAACTTGCCTCCGTTTTCAATGACACAACCAATTCCTATAAATTCTTTTGGTTTTTGGCATTGTTAGAAAGCATCAAAGAAGGCAAAAATAAGGAAATTGAAATAGAGCATTTAATTATCAAAATGATTTCGAGGGCGTGGTTTCCTATCAATTATTATCGCCTTTCTTTTGGGAAACAAGACCAATTAACGCCTAAAATACAAACCCTTAAAACGCGCTACAATTTTCCGCAAGACATCAAGAAAAAAGATTTAGAAACGCAACTTTTGGCGCGTAGGCAAGACAAAGAAGTGCAAGATATTTTGAAAATGATTGCCAAATATGTGCCTTTTCGCTTTATTAGACCTTTTTTTACGGAATTTACTAAAGGAAAAATAGACAATGAAGTAAATGGTTTGGTAGGCAAGTTTGCCAAAGATACAGCCAACGAACCTGAAAAAGCAAGTTTTTATTACTTTTCAGACAATCAAAAAAGCATTGTCATCAATTCGTCTTGGTTGCCTTATTTAGAAAAGCATTTGTTTATTTTGGAAAGTTTTTGCAAATATCATCTTGTTTTGTACTTGCAAAAAAACAACCCAAATACACCTAACATTATAGACAAACTCGAAGAAGTAACAGAAAGAGATTTAAAAAATGGCAAACTATTTTGGAAAACTTACCTGCAACAAAATTCTGCCCTTGCCTGCATTTATTCAAAAGATTTGATAACTTTGCAAGACATCAGCATCGACCATTTTTTGCCTTTTTCGTTTGTTGCCCACGATTTACTTTGGAACTTACTGCCCACTACAAAATCTGTCAATTCCTCCAAAAGTGATAAAATCCCTGACCTAAAAACCTATTTTCAAAACTTTGCTAATGTTCAGTTCGAAGCATTCAAAGTCAATTTTGACAAACAACATTTCAAAATATTAGAAGACTACAGCAATTTATTCAACGAAGATTTACAGAATATTTACCAAAAAAACGTAATAGATTTTAGCGATACAATCGAGAAAAATATAGTGCCTTTAGTTCAAATTGCGGCTAATATGGGCTTTCAAAAAAATTGGATTTATTAATATGATTTTTCAATCTCCCCAAAACCTAAACGCACATTTGACTGTAAAGGAAAGAGAGCGTGTTTCCTTTCCTACGCGCCTACTGCACGAGTCGGGCTTGTTGGTAGGCAAGTTGCTTGATTTTGGTTGCGGTTTAGGCAAGGATATTGAGTTTTTGAAACAACAAGGCTATGAAGTCGAAGGTTACGACCCGCATTACTTGCCTGCCTATCCTACAGCAAAATTTGATACCATTATTTGCAACTATGTTTTGAATGTGCTTTTACCTGAAGAACAAAGTTATGTATTGATGTGCATTTCCGAACTTTTGAAACCTACAGGTAAGGCATATTTTGCGGTCAGGCGAGATATTAAAAAAAATGGTTTTGTCTATAATCCCAAGCGTGATATAACGGTTTATCAATGCAATGCTATTTTGCCTTATAAAAGTATTCACAAAGCAGAGCATTGTGAAATATATGAATATCAGCACTTTAACCAAGTAGGCAAGGAAAATGATTGTGTCTTTTGCGCCCCTTCGCAGGCAAGTTCTTTAGTTTCGGAAATGGCAACCGTTTACAGCGTTTTTGATAACTTTCCTGTTTCAGAAGGGCATACGCTTGTGATTCCCAAAAAACATTCTGAGAACTATTTTGAACTTACTTTGCGTGAACAAATGGCTCTTTGGCTGATGGTTAATCGTGCAAAAAATTTGCTTACACAACGTTATAAACCTGATGGCTTCAATGTAGGTTTTAATGTGAATAAAGCAGGCGGGCAGACTATTTTCCATACACATATTCATGTCATACCGCGCTACACGAATGATGTCCTTAATCCGAAAGGAGGTATTAGAAATGTAATTGCTGAAAAAGGAGATTATACGAAATAGTAAAATTTGATAAGCCGTTTTATACGGCTTTTTTTATTTTAAAAACTTGTAATTTGTCCCAATAATTGCTATCCATTGCGCATACAATCACCTTAATTTTTATTTGTATGTGTACTTTTTTATTTATTTCTATCCAAAACCATACTCAAGGTAATTTAAACCTTGAATTTCAAAAACCTTTGATTTGGGGCAAAATGCTTCAGTTTATCAAAGAAAAACAAAACACTTTCGATGGACTTCTTCTCGATTGGCAACTACAGGTCGAGGCAGAAGGCGGAGATTATTCGAGTGCGGCATTGGCTCAAGAATTGCGGGTTTTGGCAACACAGGGCGGTTTGATAGACTTGCCTATTTTGCTGTGTTCTGCACAAGACGACTTCAAGGCAAAGTATTACAAAGATAGCACTTCACATAAGTTGTTCGACTTGGTGTATTCGAAAGATGACCTCAAAAAAGACCATGCACAACTTGAGTTTATTGCCCTTGCTGAAGGCTACAAACGCCTGAACAACACAAGTAAAACAGCACAAACGACATTAGCTATATCGCCTGAAGACTATGCGAGGCTCGATGTCCGCTTTCAGGCAGAGTTTGAGCGTTTTTTTACTTTGAAGAGTCCCGCACATCAAATAGCGCAATTCCTTTTGCGCGAACTTTTAGAGCGTCAGGGTATTTTGATAGATGAAGCCGTTTTGTTGGCGCGTTTGGGTGTAGCGAAATCCTCGCCTGACTGGGAAACTTTGAAAACACAACTCGACTGCGCAAAATATAAAGGTGTTTTTGGCGAAGCGTGGGAACGTTGGTGGTGGTTTAGAGTGGAAAAGTGGTGTGAGCAAAAAATGGGCTATATTTCTATCCAAAATACGCCTTCTACCAAAAGAGTGAACTTGCTCAAAAGAGCTTTACCTGATTTGCAAAACTTGGTGCCTGCATTGCCTATAGAATATTGCAACAGTGATGAGTTTTGGACGGTGTGCTATGCTACGAAAAAACCCTTAGACTATTTTGATGGTTTTAAGACTAATGTTCATGTACATTATGAATGGCAAGAACCTGTCTATGTATCAAATCTTGCGGTCTTGGAGCATGGAAGTAAGGGAGATGGAAAGTGGGAACTTAGCCCTACAGAAATAAGTCGATTTGAAGAATTTAAAAACAGACATCGATAGTATGGCATCAGAAAAAAAGAATACAAGAAGTGATTTTAGCAAAGATTGGCGGATATTTAAAGATGCACTTACAAGCGAGTTCTTTAAATATTTGGATACTTCCACACTCGAAAAAATTGAAAGCCACAACTCAAATGCAGGAGAAAATTGGGAGTATCCTCCCATTACTATCAAGTTCAACAGCATCGACTTGGGGCAAAAAGCTATGCCTAAATCTGCCTATCGTGGCGAGGGTAAGGTTAAACTTATAGTAGCTGGAAAAGGAAAAGCATACGAAGAAAACAAAATATGCAATCCGCTTGAAACTATGAGTGTGGAAATTATAATCGAAGTTACTCGTAAAAAAAAGGGAAAAGATAAGGTATTGAAAGCTTCTTGGCACATAGATAAACAATCTGACCTAAAAAAAGAAATTGTTGATAATAAGAAAACCAA
>JAAFJK010000193.1 GCA_013298105.1 Cytophagales bacterium | reverse complement strand
AAATAGAAGCACGTTTGTAACGTGCCTGTTGCGATAGCAAAACAATGCCGAGCTAATCCGTACTAAAACAAATACAAAAGACAGAAAATATGTGTGATTTTGTGGTAATTTTAGCTTCAACATACAAAAAACTCAGTTTTTTATTGCCCTGAATATTTTATTCAAAAGTTTACGGCGGAAGTGCGAGCCTATCATACCGCCTGTATTATCTACATTCGGAAAAATACGATTAGAAAGAAACACTATCACCAAATCCTCCGCAGGGTCTGCCCAAACCACACAGCCCGTAAAGCCCGAATGTCCAAAAGAGTGCAAAGAACTCTCATCAGGCGCGTAATTCAAGAGTTTAGTCGAGTCGCGCTTGTCCCAGCCCAGTCCGCGCCTATTCGTGGGGAACTGTCGGGTAGTGAATAATTCTACAGTTTCAGGCTGAATAAATTGCTTACCTGCATACCTGCCTTTTTGGAGTTGCATTTGCATCAAAACCGCCAAATCAAAGGCAGTCGAAAAAAGCCCTGCGTGTCCAGCTACACCCCCTGTCATAGCCGCGCCTTGGTCATGCACATAGCCTTGAATAAGTTGATGCCTGAAATATGTATCGCGCTCAGTAGGGGCTATTTGGGCTACAGGAAAGCGCGTAAGCGGATTGAAAAGTGTATGATTCAAGCCCAAAGGCGCGAAAACTTGCCGTTCTACCCATTTATCTATAGGCTCTCCAGTGATTTTTTCTACAATTTGGCGAAGCACATAAAACCCAATGTCGCTGTATTCATACTTTCCTTCCCCCTTTAGCGAAGGTTCAAGACTCCAGTCCCAAAGCAAATCTTTCAAATATTTTGCCCCAAAAATCCCTTGAGCTACAGGCAAAGGATAGTTTTCACTTGCCTGTGTCTGATAGTAAGTAGGGGAGGGGAGGCAAGATTTTGTGATGGTGCGCTCATAGTGAGGCAGGTAAGGCACAAGTCCTGCCTGATGCGTGAGTACATCGCGTAGCACCATTTTGCCCTGCGGTGTACCCGCGAGGGTAGGCAAGTATTCTTGTATGCGGGTATTCAAATCTACCTTGCCTGCCTCATACAAGCACATCACAGCCTGTAGGGTAGAAGCCACCTTCGTGATGGAAGCCACGTCATAGATAGTTTCGTTTGAGATGGGCTTTTTCAGGTCGTAGTTCATAGTGCCATAACTTTTATGCACCACTACCGTACCTTTGCGCACCACCACGAGCTGTCCCCCAGGCATATATTTGTTTTTGATAGCTTGCAAAATCATCTCATCTACCACCTTGAGCGTATCGCTACGCATACCTACTTCTTCGGGCTGTCCGAATCTTAGGCGGTTGGTAGGCAAGATGGCAAGTCCAGTTTCGCGTGGTAGGGAAGGATTTGGTGTGATAGGCAACTTGCCTACCGCTCCGATAGCACCCATGACGAGCTGTCCCGCGAGTTTTTGCGTAACCCAATTATCTTCATAAGTGCAGACTATTTGGGGCAAATCATCTATGCAATGCAAACTGTAAGGCGTGCCTGTATTTACTACGATAAGCGGTAGTCGAAGGCTCAATCTCCTCAAAAATTCTTGTGCTTGAGTGCTGATACCAAAAAGCTCGTTTTTGTGTTTTGTGATGCCATGCAGACTTACTACCGCTACTTTGTGGCTGTAGGCAAGGGGCAAAATCTTTTCAAAATCTGCCTTATAATTGGCTTGTATGTGCGTACAACGCGCATAATTGTCCAATGTTTTTTGGAAAATATTTTTCTCTGTAACTCCGAGAGCTACACTCAAGATAGAATCTGTACGCAAGATAGGCAATGCCTTTTTATCATTGCGGACTACTGTAAGTGCCTCTTTGTAAAGCTGTTGCTGGAGTAGGTAAGTATGCGGTAAATGCAAATCAGAAGCTATATTTTTGAGATTTACAGGCTTGTAACGTGCCAAACCGAGTCCAAACTTGCCTACCAAAATACGCTTCACACGCGCATTCAGGTCGGGTAGGAGGGAGGGGTTGCGGTCGATGTGTTGCGTAATGTAAGCAATACACGCAGGGACATTGTAGGGTAAGAGAAGCACGTCATTGCCTGCTTTGTAGGCTTCGAGGGCTACTTCTGTAGGCGGGGCGGAGAGCGAAACGCCCTTCATCTCAAGCGCATCTGTAAATACAAGTCCCTGAAAACCAAGCGAATCACGCAACCAACCCTTGATGACTTTCTCTGAAAGTGTCGTGATTTTGCTATCCAGTGAAGGGATTTTTAAGTGTGCCACCATTACGCCCGTTACGCCTTTTTGGATAAGCTCCGCGAAAGGATACATTTCTAAACTTTTCAAATGCGCCACGTCATGCGGAATGACAGGCAAGGTATAATGCGAATCTTGGTTCGTGTCGCCATGTCCAGGAAAGTGTTTGGCAGTCGTGATAAGTCCACCCGCCTGCATACCGAGCATATAGGCAGTGGCTTTTTTGCTTACTTGGTCTATATTTTCGCCAAACGAGCGGTCGCCAATGACAGGATTGTCTGCGTTGTTGTTTACATCTACTACAGGCGCGAAGTTGATATGTGTGCCTATGCGGAGGCATTGTCGCGCGACTTCTATGCCCATTTTATAGATTAGGCTGTCGTTTTGCAACGCGCCCAATGCCATTTGTCGTGGGAATATTACGGTACTATCTAAGCGCATTTTTAGCCCCCATTCGCCATCTATAGATACCCAAAGCGGTATTTGGGCATTTTTTTGGTAGCGATTTGTGAGTTCGGCTTGTTTATGGGGCGCACCCTGAAAAAAGCATAGCCCACCAACTTTATGTGTTTTTACCAAATCTTCTACTTCTTTGCAATGCTTCTCGTCCAGATTTGAGTGGGCGCGAATCATCATCATTTGGGCTACTTTATCGCGCGTACTAAGTTTCTGAAGGATACTGTCCGCCCATTGATTTGCTTGTACGTTTTGAGCGAACTTATACACTAACTTTTTCTTTGGTGCTTTTACTATCGTATTTTTTTTAATTTGGGGTTCTGGTGGTATCTGCCAAAAAGTAAGTGAAAGTAAAGTAAGCAGGCGTAAGTAAAAAAACATAGGGAACGAGTAAAAAATAAGATGGTCAGGTTTTGTGCGATATTTTGGGTTTAGACGAGGCGCAATAGAAGCGCGCAAACAATGAGATAGTGTTTTGTAATGAATATTGCAACGAAGTATAAGCGT
>JAAFJK010000572.1 GCA_013298105.1 Cytophagales bacterium | reverse complement strand
TATACTCCACCTGAAGAAGCATAAATAAATTTCTTTACACCTATTTTTTGAGCATATTCCAATAATTTTTGGGTACTTCGTACATTTACATTAAAAATACTTGTTGCTTTTTCAGGAAATTCTCTAAAATCTGGAGATTGTGCTAAATGAATAATGGTATCAATATCTTTTGGTAAGATGTCGATATCCCAATCATTTGATAAATCTATATTGATAATATTTTCGCCTTTCAAAGTATGTGAAATTTGACAAACCTCATAATCTTGCGACAAAACAAGCAAAGTTTCTGAGCCTATCAGCCCCGAAGAACCTGTAAGTAATATTTTAGACATTTTATTTATTTAAAGTATCCAGCAATTCTTGTGGAATTTTATTTTCTATGAGTGGGTGTTGTATCTTAGGGCTTTGGTTGTTGTATGAATTAGGCATAAGAGGGTGAAACATATTCATCAAATCAACTTCCTTTTCATACCATATTTTATCGTATATTTTACCAAACATATATTGTGATGTTTGGTAAGAATGGTATTTCTCTACATATTTTCGCCCTGCCCTGCCCAATTCTTCACGCAACTGCGGGTTTTTAACAAGAATTTTTACATTATTTTTTATGTGTTCGTGTGGTGTTGATAATACAGGACATTCATTTAGAAAAGAATATAGTCTAAATAAACGAGTATATACAGGGTTATCCAAATTAGCTAACACTGCTATTCCTGATGCCATACCTTCTATACCACTCATAGCGTATGCGTTAAAAACAAATTGTTCAGCCAATATATCTGCCTCTTCGTTCATTATCCTCCGCACCTCATCATTTGGCTTTTTTTCTAATAAAATCAAATTGATAAGCAAACCTTCTTCTTTCAATTCTCTTATGGCTTCTGTCAAAAACTCCGTTGCTTTCACACCACGATGATTTGGAGTATGGATAATATTAACAGCCTGATTTATTCCATTTGCCTGTGAATATGTCGTTTTTGATTGCCAAAGCTCAAGGTCTATACATAGGTTATTGTAGGGTAATATACTCCATCTTCCCATGCCATCTATAGCCAAATTTGGAATTAAACAATCTGCATATCTTGCCCAATAAGACACTTTGGCTGAGATATTTTGTTCGTTTATTGCCGCTTCAGGATAATTAATCAGCATTGCGTGTCGTAAGACAGGGTCTATAATTTCGGAATATTTATACATATCACCTCCATATGGCAAAATTATTATCTTATTTCCAAATTTCTTATATAAAATTGCTTCATATTCACTGTAAATTGTGTCTCCTAAAAACCCCCCTTTAAAAGGTATATGCAAAATATCATAGTTTTTAATTATATAATTTGTAGCCAATAATAAGCGTATTATAGGGAATAGATTGGCAAAATTAAGTAACAAAACTTTAATTTTATTGTATTTTAGATGTATATTAGAATTCTTATTGTATATATAAAAATCATAGTCTTCTTGTTTATTAATCACATAGTAATCATACACAAAAGTAGTTGCTTCATATCCAGCATTTCGTTGAGCCTTCGACCAGTATTTTAAGTTGATAATAGGGATTGGAAGCCACGCTAACTTTGGTTTTAACATTTTTTTTTTATTTTCACTACGCTCTGCTTTATATTTGTGAGCTACATATTCCCAGTGTTTCCTGAAAAGATAAACAATTATCTTTTGCACATATTTATGTCCAAATATTTTTATCAATATTCGCAAGAAAAAAATAATTACCTTTACAACAATGTTCCCCATAGTTAATCTGTGATCTTATAATTTTTCTAAAGTATTTCGCATAATATCTTTTTGAAAAAAAACATTTTCAGAAGATAGTACCCCTACTGTGGTAAGGTTGTGAATATTTTTATTTTGAATACGAGTTCTTAGAATAGAAAAAGAATTTAGATTTTTGATAGTGGGCATAGGAAAGCCCGCAGCCAGTATCTCTGCCTTTGCAAAAAACACTTGATTATCTTCATTCAATAACTCCATTGATTTTAGTTCTTTTATGGCTAACTCAACCAAATTTTGCTTTAAATTTTCCTCTGTTACGAGCATTTCCAAGGTTATTGGGTATTTCCCATTTCGTATAGCATCAGGACAATAGGCACTATAATTGGTAACACGATAGGTACTATATTCGTTGTCATACGGGTATAGATAGTACAAATCTTGAATTGCTAACTCTTTTTCTAACAAAATATTTACCAACACTGTTTTTAGCGGTATATCATACTGTAAATCTTGCGTGTCTATACTTAATAGTTTAACCAAGCCAAACATAGGGGCAGACCAAATAACTTGCTTTATATTGCTTATATTGATATTTGCTTCATTATTTTTTAATTTCAACGTTATTATTTGATTATTTTCTATTTGCCAGTCTAACAGTTGTGTGTTACAATAAATTTTAACACCTTTTTTATTTATTTTTTTTTCTAATTCGTCTACCCATCTTTGCATTCCATATTTTTTAGGATAAAAAGATGATTTGCCAGAGCCTTTGTCTAAGGGTAGGTTTCGTTGTTCTGGGTAGGCAAGTATTTTTCTAACAATCTCTGTATTTAGGAAATCATGCATCAAGATTTCGTCTAACAAAGTTATCCTACTAAGAGGAACTAAATAGACGGCTTGTAAGTCAAGTTCTTCAATATTTTTATGAAAGGTTTTTTCTAAAATAGGCGCAATAATCTCATACGTTATTTTATCTCCAAAATACATTTTACTAAACTCTAAGGCTGTATTAGGTAAATAACCTAACTTTATTTTATCAGCTTGTTTATTCAAATTAAACAAAAAATCTGCTAAATATGCTTGATATAATTCTTGAGTACAGCTTCTTACATCAGGAAATTGAGTGTGTAACTGTATTTGATTATTAAAAAAACACCCTGAAATTTCTCTATTATTGTCTTTATGAACCAGCCATTCCTCTTGATTTAATACATCTTTAAAAAAAGTATCAACTTCAAGTATGCCTGTTTCTTGAAATAAATGTGCGCCATAATCAAACGCGCCATTTTCTCCATAATCAAAACTTTTTAGTAGCCCACCTATTGAGTTTTCTCTTTCTATAAGATGAATAGTAGTTTCTTCATTTACTTGATTAGCAAGAATCAAAGCAGATTGAAGTCCTGCTAAACCTGAGCCAATAATAACGATATTTTTCATTATTTTACTTTAAATATTGGAAAGGTAGTGTAAAAAAACTTTCATATTCCGTTAAAAGTGTATTCTTATCTGCATAGTATAAACTTTGTTGGTGTATTTGGGTATAATAATAGTAATTAATGTCAGTCGTTCCCCACCTTTTCTTGAACCTATATACACCTTCTTGACTCTCCCATGTGCCTCCCCAATTCCATGTTTTAAAGCCTTTTTGTATTCCCTCCATCATAGCTTGATATATTAATAAACTTAGAGGTTGTAGGTCTCGGTATTCATGAGATACCACAGGTGTATAATATTCTATGGTCTGTTTGTGATAGAAAAGAAGTAAAGATGCTATAGGGACATCATCTATAGAAGCACAATATATATTAAAATCCTTGCCTGCCTGAAAATAATTGGGGAAAATATCAAAAAACCTTTTCATTTTTGGTTTTCCTCCTATGTCTGTCATGTTTTGTAAATGTGTCGTATAAAGATAATTAACCGATTCGTGTGAATTATCAATTTTTATGGTAATATTACTTTTTTGAGCCTTGCGAACCATATTCCTCGTTTTATAGTGAAAACTGTCCATCAAATCATTTTCGTTTGATATGTTTTCAAAAAAAGTTATTTGTCCTATTCGATAATCTTGAATATCATATAAAATATCATTTGGCTTTGGGTTTATATCAAAAGGAGAGGTAATAATAGTGGAACTCACAGAACTTTTGATAATTTCTTGATAGCTTTCAATAAGTTTTTGTCTTGCCTCTGCATCTACAGTTAATATAGAACCATTGCTACCATAAAAAGGCAACGCATTAAAAACCTTTCCCAAAGAACCAATTTTTGACATAAGTGACAAAACTCCTTTTATATTGGATTTTTCGTCAAAACAAACCAAATAATTAGCTTCACAGTCCAATAAATCTAACAACATTTTCTTGTATGCTATAGTATGATAAAGCATTGATGTTGAAAAGGATTGCACGAAATTCTCATATTGTTGTTCAATATGTGTGTCCAAAAATATAACTTTCATTAGCTTAGAGGATAATATATGTTATCAGGTCGTAAAACTGTATCGTCTTTGAATATATGAATCGTAAACTCATAAGGCATATATGATTGGTCAATAATAACCCTTTTTGATAATTTTTGAGTAGCAAATTCGTAGATTTGAGTAGGATTTTGATGGTATGCTGTAGATTGTTGAAAATCTACTTGGTCTGTCATAAAATCTACAGAAAGTACCTTATTGGTTTGAGCAAAAAGATGTGTTAATGTTTCTTGAACAATGTTAAATTGTTCTATTTTACTATCTTTATACAAAAGATTAAAAACACCCGCTGAAATAATGTAGTCATATTTTGTGACTATCTCTTTATAATCTTTAATATGCAAAAAATTAGCTTTCTCATACCTTATTGTATTTTCAGCGACAAATTGTGGTACAATATCCACACCCACATAACTAAAATCAGAAAATTTGTGTTGCATATATGTAAATAACTGTCCTAAACCACAACCAAAATCAAGTACATTAAAAGATTCTACGTCTTTAATTTGTTGAGTTAGAACATCAAAACGCTCTTTTTGTCTTCCTTTAGGTATAAAAATAGAATTTAAAGAATAACCGTGTTGGTTATAAGCTTCTTGATAAATTTGTGATACTTTTTCGAAATCCATATCCATTATCTAAATTTGATACATTAAGTTAGAAAGTTCTTTCACTATTATTTCACTTTCCTCATACGTATAAAGGCAAAGTAATCGTAAGTATTTCTGCTAAAAAGGCATAATACTTTTTAATCCTTACAATATTTATGCTTTACTGCTTGCAAAATCACATAAATTTGTTTCAAATCTTCTAAATCCAAACTATCAAAACTTTTAGAAATAGAAAATTCCTATTGATTTTCGCCTGTTTTTTCAACAATCATAAAGTTCCAATTTTGTCCAATGATATACCCTCCACGCATTATGTTAGTTTTATTTTTTTCTATTGTTACTAATAATTCTGCCAATAATTGGACTTTTGGGTCTTTATCAGGAACGGAAGGTTTGAATTCTTGTATAAAAAAGTAGGGTTTTTTAGCTTGATCAATACCTGTTGCAACCATAAAATCTGCAAAACCTCTAAATTTCACGCCATTTAATGTTCCTAAGAGCGTACCATCATACCAATCTCTCACAGGTAAAACCATAAAATCAACAAGGTTAAGAATGGGAATGATAAATTTTGCTTTTAAATCTTCCTCCATATAAAAACCTATGAAAGTCCTGTGTTTTTTAATTAAATTACTAAAAAATACAATATCCTGTTCCTTTAGTTCGTAAGGTGTTTCAAACCACTCATCAAATTTTGAAAGGTTATTTCCAATACTAATACTAACAATTTCCTCTAATTGTGAATATCTAATATTGGAAAAATTATAAGATTTTATTTCTTGATTTTCCATATTCTTAAAAGATATTTTATTTCAATCTTTACAATATTTATGTTTTACTGCTTGCAAAATGATATAAATTTGTTTTAAGTCTTCTAAATCCAAACTATCGAATTGCTTAGAAACAAAGTACTCAAATTTATTTTCTGCTATTTTTTCTACAATCACAAAACGCCAGTTTTGCCCAATAATATAACCGCCACGCATAATATTTGTTTTGTTTTTTTCTATCGTAATGAGTAATTCTGCGAGTAATTGTATTTCGGGGTCTTTATCAGGAATGGAGGGTTTGAACTCTTGAATAAAGAAATAAGGTTTATGTGGCTCTCTTGTGCCTGTTGCGACCATATAATCTACAAAACCTTTTATTTCCACTCCGTTTAACTCGCCTCCAAGACTTGCATGATACCAATCGTGTATGTATTCAGCCGTAAAATCTACTTGATTAAGAATAGGACCTATAAATTTTATTTTTAAAGTGTCTTCAAAATAAGATGATAAATGCAAATAATGTTTTTGCAATAAATTATCTAAAAAAGTAATTTCATTCTCACTAATAGCATAATGATATTGAAACCACTCATCGAACTTTGAATGATTCAGTTTTAAACGAATATCAATAATTTTTTCTATATCAGAAAAACTAATGTTAGAAAAGTTATAAGATTTATTTTCCATTTTTTAGGATTCTTTAAACAGTTGTTTCAACTCCCTTACTACCGTTTCACTTTCCTCCTGTGTGATACCTGCGTACAAAGGCAAAGTAATTGTAAGCATTTCTGCTAAAAAGGCATTAGGGAAATCTTGGATAGAAATGTTGTATTTCTTTTTGTAATAATCTAAGTGTGCAACTGCGTGAGTACCTTGTCTTGTGATGATGCCTTTTTCTTCCAATTTCGACATGATTTCATTGCGTCTGTTGTGCATTTTCTCCCAATTTTCCAAAGTAGGTTTTTCAGGTTGAAAAAGACATACATACGACTGATAGCCATGTACATAGTCTGTATGTTGGAAAGGCAGTTGTAGCCAATCCAAACCTTTCAAGAGTTCATCATATTGTTTTGCACCTTGCCTACGTCCCGCCATGATGCGGTCTGCTTTTTGCATTTGCGTTACACCCAAAGCACCCTGAATATCAGTCATACGGAAGTTGAAACCCAAATGATGATATTCTGCAAGTAGGAAAGAATATTTTTGGCTATGGCGTTGGAAGTCAGACCTCGACGCACCATGGTCGCGGAGCGTTTGGCAAAGTTTGCCTTTAGCGTCATCATTGGTAGTTATCATACCACCTTCGCCTGTAGTGATGGCTTTGCGTGGGTGGAAAGAAAAACAACCAAAATCTCCAAAAGTTCCTGCGTGTTTGCCTTGATACCAAGAATCAAAACCACAAGCCGCATCTTCTACCACAAAAAGATTGTGTTTATTTGCAATTTCCATGATGGGCTTCATATCAGCCACCAAACCAAAAAGATGCACAGGTATTATGCCTTTAGTCTTAGAAGTGATTTTCTCCTCTATTTTGGTAACATCTATATTGAAAGTAGCCAAATCCACATCTACAAATACAGGCTTTGCTTTAAAATATTCCACACAGTTTGCCGTAGAAATCCATGTAAAAGCAGGCACAAGCACCTCATCATCAGGTTGTAAATCTAATGCCGCCATAGCGATATGCAAGGACGTAGTGCAAGAAGTAGTCGCAATAGAATGTTTTGCTTTGCTAAATTCACAAAACATTTCTTCAAATTGCTTTACAAACTTCCCTTGTACCACCCAACCCGATTTAAGAGGTTCTTGGATAATGGCTAAGTCGGTTTCGTCAAATATGGCTTTGGTAATAGGTATCATGAACTATTTTTTATTCAGGTGCAAAATTAAGTTATTTTTCTACAACTACAAAACATTTATTTTTTTACAATTCTTGCCTACCCAAATTGATACTCCCCTTTGGGGCTGGGGGCTGAATTATATCTTTTCATTGTGCAAAAATATTTTGCACCACCATTCAAAACACATGAAAGACCATATCAGTAGTCTATGATTTATTTTCTTGTTGATGTGTTCATCAAGTATGTGTGCTACATAGTCAGGATTGATAAATTCTTGATAGGCGGCGGATTTATTCAGAAGTAGCGATTTTACATACTCGACATTTTCCCCTCTGTACCAAGATTCATCAGGAGCAGAAAACCCCTGCTTCTTTCTATTGATAATTTTTTCAGGCAAGATTTTTTGCATAGCTTTGCGCAACACATTCTTTCCGTCATCATATTCTTGGAATTTTTGAGATTTACGCATAGTATTCTCATCAATCTTTTTTTTGTATTCAAGATTGGCTAATTTATGCCTTACAGGTATTTTTTGAGCAAAATTTACCAAATCATTGTCCAAAAATGGAAAACGCTCTTCCAAGCCATTTGCCATAGCTAACTTATCTCCTACCAAAAGTAAACCGGGTAGGAAAGTTTTGATTTCAAAATATAAACTGTTTTGAATATGCTGTTCGGGTGTTTCGTAGGCAAGTTTACTATTAAACGTAAAAACGCGCTCAAACACTTCACGAGGTTCTTTCAAATTAATTGCAGCATACACATTTGGCTGAAATAACTCTCTTTTCCCCTCATCTTTTACCAAACGTTGCCAAAAATGATAGTAATTATCAAAAAAACTTTGCTGGTCTAAAGATTGAAAAACTCTATAATAACGCCAAGGATAGCCTCCATACAGTTCATCACCACCTGTACCTTGCAAACAAACTTTCACAAATTTGGAGGCAAGACGGCTGATGTAGTAATTCGGATAGCTCATTCCCACGCGCAAATCTTCCAAATGATAAACCACACGAGGCAAAGACCATTTCAAATCTCCTGCATTGATTACTTGCTCATAATGTTCAGTTTTGAAATAGTTTGCCATCAGTTCTGCATCTGCACGTTCATCAAAAGTAGCTTCTATACCCCTTACCTCTGAAAGCTCAAAACCCGCTGTAAAAGTACAAAGACGTGGGATATGTTCACTTGCCAATGCCGTTAATGAACCTGAGTCCATTCCGCCTGAAAGATATGAACCCACAGGTACGTCTGAAATGATTTGTTTGGCTACAGCATTTTTCAAAAGGCGATGCGTTTCTATTTCTGCATCTTCAAAAGACATACTTTCATCAGGTGTAGTAAAATCATAGTCCCACCATGAATGATGTTTGATTTCGGTATCTCCCACTTTTACTTCCACAGTATTGGCGGGGGGCAACATATTTATCCCTTGAAAAAGCGTATGAAATTTGAATAAATTTTGAAAAGTAAAATACTCATTCAACGCTTCCAAATTTACGCCTATTTTGTAGTCAGGGTGTTTCAAAATGGCTTTTATCTCAGAAGCAAATGCCAAAGTTTTGCCATTGAACCAATAGTATAAAGGTTTTACACCAAACCTATCTCTACTCATGTAAAGTCGTTTGGTTTTGGTATTCCATGCTACTATGGCAAACATTCCATCTAACTCTTCAAAAAAAATTACGCCTTTTGCTGCCAATCCTTCACAAATAACCTCTGTATCACAATTAGAGATAAAAGTATGTCCTTTTGTGCGTAAATCTAAACGCAAAGATAAAAAATTATAAACACAACCATTGAAAACAACCACCCACTCCCCATTTTTGGAAGTCATAGGTTGTGCCCCCAAATCAGATGTATCTAAGATAGCAAGTCTTCTATGTCCCAACCCAACATTTTCATTTACAAAAAAACCATTTCCGTCAGGTCCTCTATGCGCGATGGCTTGGGTCATCTCTTTGATAAGATTAAACGCAACAGGATTTCCATTGGTATTAATAACACCCGCAATTCCACACATATTTTTAGGCTTTATTTTCGTTTCTCCACGCAATCAATTTATTCAATCCTTCTTCAAGTGTATATTTATACTTAAAGCCTAATTCTTTTTCAGCCTTTACTGCCGAACCAATCCTGTTTTGCACTAAAGCACGTGCATCATCTGCACTATAAGATTTGTAAGTAACTTTGAGGTCAGAGTTTTTGAGTTTTAGAATTAAATCACAAAGTTCTTTGATAGAAGTTTGTACTTCTGTACCCACATTATACATACCAAAATCAACCTCAGATTTGAGAGCCTGCACATTACATCGGGCTACATCTTCTACATAAATAAAATCGTATGCTTGAGTACCATCACCATTGATAGTTGGGGCTTCATTGGCATCTATTTTATTAAGCATAATAGGGACTACGCCTGTATAAGCGGCTGTTTGGTCTTGGTGAGGACCATAGACATTCATGTAGCGAAGTCCAATGACTTTCAAACCATAGCGGTCGTTGAAGGCAGTTGCCATTGCCTCGCCTGCAATTTTACTTGCCCCATAAAAGTTTTTATTGTTGAAAGGATGTGATTCTGTCATAGGTAATTCTACTGCATCACCATAAACAGAAGCAGAAGAAGACCATATCAGCTTCTTGACATTATTTTTCACGCAGGCTTCCAAAATATTGAAAGTACCTGCAATATTTACGTCAAAAGCGGTTCTTGGAAAATCTTTGCAATGCAAAAGCCACATAGCCGCAAGGCTAATTACGTAATCTACGCCTTCCATAGCTTTGTTGAGAATGTCAATCTCACGGATGTCGCCTCCTATGGGAAACATTTTACAGCGAGGGTCTTTCAAAGATTCACTCAGATATTCTTTTTTACCTCGTGCAAAGTTGTCATACACAATAACTTCAGCTACGTCTTCTTTCAGGAGTTCTGCCACTACAAAACTGCCTATGAAGCCTGCGCCTCCTATTACTAATATTTTTGAATTATTTAGTTGCATTTTCTAAAAGTTTTTTTATTCGAAAATCAACATCTAAAAAGATGTGTCCATGTTTTGTCCAAGCATACTCTTCCTGCCCAGGATAAGCAAGTTTATCAATAGTAAAATCATAAACTCGTTCAACATAATCAATATCACTACCAGATGGATAGTGACTCATACTAATATTCAGGCTATAATCCCCTTGCAGAAAAATATTGGGTATCAAAAGTTTTATTTCATATTTTCCCACTTCATAGGCGCAAACATTCTTATCATTTGTTAGAATAGCTATTTTTTCTCCTTCATTAGAGGTCAAGCATACACCAAGTAATCCTTGTTTTATTGATTCAAATACTTCTAAGACCAATAAAATTTCTATATCTTGTTTGAAAAACAAGTGTTTAGTTAATTCATTTTCTTTATTTAATATATTTACGCTTTTAAAACGTGCCTCACCAAGACCACCACGTTCAGCCTCTAAAGGTATAATACCAGAAACTTGCATATCAGCATTTTTTTTCATGTATTCTCCTATGACTTTGCCAATGTTACCTTGAGTATCAAGTTTCCCATATTTCATCAAAAGTCCTTTTGTGCAAAGTTTTTTGATAGATTCGAGTGCATGACTCACAAAAAGCACCGTCCTACCCTCCCCACTCACATCTTTCATCTTGCCGAGGCATTTTTTCTGAAACTCGGCATCTCCCACCGCCAAAACCTCATCAATTATCAGAATTTCAGGCTCAAGATGTGCCGCTACTGCAAATGCCAATCGTACATACATACCTGAGCTATAACGCTTTACGGGGGTATCAATGTATTTTCCTATGCCTGAAAACTCTACTATTTCATCAAATCTTGAATTGATATAGTTTTTGTCCATACCAAGTATTGCCCCATTCAAATATATATTTTCTCTGCCTGTGAGTTCGGGGTGAAAACCTGTACCCACTTCGAGGAGGCTGGCTATACGTCCTTTAGTTTTGATATGTCCTTTAGTGGGTGTCGTTACTTTAGATAGGATTTTCAATAGAGTGGACTTGCCTGCCCCATTTTTGCCTATGATACCCAACACTTCTCCACGCTTTACTTCAAAGTTGATGTCTTGCAAAGCCCAGACGTATTCGCTGTCTATATTTTCGCGGTCATTTATCGCGCCTATCTTGAGCGTGGGATCTTCTTTGCCTCTTATCCTTGCCCACCAACGTGCTATATCGTCTTTGATACTACCAGAACCTACCACACCAAGCCTATACTGCTTCCAAAGATTTTCTACACTGAGGACTATGTCTGACATATTTTTTTGATAACTTAATCAAGAACTATAGAATTTTTTTGCAAAGTTACGCTTTGTTTTTTGAAAAACAATAAATTGCTATATTTTTATTTGAAATCTATACTTGATTGCAACTTTTGGTGGGCAGGCAAGGTCATGTGTATATCAAACATGGCTCCAATGACATACAAAGAAATCGCTACGCGCCTCATAGCACTCAAAAATGCAGACCTCGCACTCCGAGAAGAACTTATCACAAAACACGCACTTGGACATGGATATAACCAAGAAATGGCAACCCTACACAACCAAAATGCTGAAAAACTAAACCAAATTATAGACCAGATAGGCTACCCAACTATAGATAAGGTAGGCAAGGAAGCAAACGAGGCGGCTTGGCTCATCATACAACACGCTATCGGAAAACCCGACTTCATGAAAAAATGCAAAACACTGTTGGAAAAAGCTGTAGCCGAAAACAAATCCCCTAAAATCAACCTTGCCTACCTCACAGACCGAATAGCAGTCTTTGAGAATAAGCCCCAACTGTACGGCACACAGTTTGACTGGGACCAAAATGCCGTATTGAGTCCAAATACTTTTGATGACTTAACGAAAGTAAATGAAAGACGTGAATCTATCGGACTCAATACACTCGAAGAGCAAACGGCAATCTTAAGAAAACAAGTAGCCCACGAAAATCAAACGCCACCCGCAGATTTTGAACAAAGAAAAACAGAAATGGAACTTTGGAAAAAATCTGTAGGTTGGATAGAATAAAAACCAAAACTATATCCATGTTAGTAGTCATACAAAGGGTATCACAAGCCACTCTCCATATAGCAGACGAACTCCGCGCTCAGATAGGCAAAGGCTTGATGGTGCTGATAGGCATTTCTGCCGAAGATACTCAAGAAGACATTGATTGGCTTGTACCAAAAATAGCCCAATTACGCATATTTGCAGATGTTGAAGGCAAAATGAACCTGTCCCTCCAAGACATAGAAGGCGATGTACTTTTAGTCAGCCAATTTACACTCTATGCAAGTACCAAAAAAGGCAATCGCCCTTCGTTTTTGGGAGCCGCAAGACCAGATATAGCGGTACCACTGTATGAAAGTGCAGTACGCGCTTTTGAAAATTATTTGCAAAAGCCTATCCAAACAGGCGAGTTTGGGGCAGATATGCAAATCAATCTTACCAATGACGGACCTGTTACGCTTATGATTGATACAAAGGATAGGAAGTAACCATGTTGGCACTTTTTTAAATAGACTTATTGAAAGCCCTTCTCCAAATAGAGAAGGGCTTTGCAACAAATCTAATAGACTTCTTGCGAAAGTCTTTTTAACCCTTCTCTATTTGGAGAAGGGCAGGGTTGAGGTATCAGAAATAGCACTTTCGCAAGAAGTCTAACATACTCAAAATTTGTCAATCCGAAAAAAAAGACCGCGAACAAATAAGGAATGAAAATAAAATAACCTGATAATTTCACTCACGCGAAGCCACGCTGTAAGCGTCTGTTGGTATTGCCTAACCGCGTAAAAGCTCGATAACAGACGCTTACAGCGTGGCTAAATATTC
>JAAFJK010000687.1 GCA_013298105.1 Cytophagales bacterium | reverse complement strand
CATAAAAAACAAGTTTTCTTCTGCCATTTCGCCTTTAAAAACTATGTCTTTATTAAAATCATCAAAATTTGTATAAAATTCAAGTGTAGTGTTAGGCTTTATATACAACTGTAAATAGTTTCTTTGCCCATTATTTTTTTCAAAAAATAAAACCACTAAACCCGCTTGATTCATCTTCAAATTTATTGAAAAAGAGTCTGTTTTATCTATTTCAGTCAAGGCAA
The DNA here is from genome assembly GCA_013298105.1 of Cytophagales bacterium. Classification (GTDB taxonomy): domain Bacteria; phylum Bacteroidota; class Bacteroidia; order Cytophagales; family Microscillaceae; genus RDXI01. The sequence continues at coordinate 2,209 of JAAFJK010000687.1, read as the reverse complement.
TGTGCTGGTCTTTCAAAAAACGTCCATCACTTGCATACTGAATTTTGATATGTTTAATATCATCAAAACCTGAAATGACACCTTTTAAAGTAGTTTGTGCCTTGAGTGAAAACGTACAAATAGTCAATAAGGCAGTTACAAAAAATATTTTCATTGGTTTGTAAATTAGTGATGTGGTTACTTTTGTGCATGAATAATTTTTGCTTGCCTACCCACGCAGGCAAGGAAATATAGCGTTTACATTTCATTTTCTTTGCATAATGCCTCAATCTGCTCGATGCTTCTTTCATTTTTCCCTGCGTTTCGTTCTTTGCTTAAGACTATTCTTGAAGCCTCTTTATTTTTAGCTTTTGTGCGTTCTTCGGGCGTTAGGTTTTCAAAACTAATCAGCTCTACAGCTTTTCTAATGCCTTCATTATCAGTATTTAAGACTGGTCTTTCTGGGCTGTGGATAGATTGATAAATAAGGTCTAACCAATCTCGTATTTGTTTAGGTGTTTCTTCGTCAGGGTGGTTCGGATTCAAACACACAAATTGATGTCCAAATAAATCGCGTACTTCTCCTTTCAAAGTTTGTGGATTAAGATTCAGCAACAATACTTCATCAAGAATTGGTTTGCCACTTTTTTCGTTGATGGTATAGGGCGCAGTCAAAACCACAATCACATAAACTGTCAATTCTATGTTGTACTCTTTGGCTTTTTTTTGTTGCTCTGCAATAAGCATCAAAAAGTAGTGCAAAAATCTATCAAAATGATGGTCATATTCTACTCTTTGAATCTCGATACATATTCTTTTGTCGGTTGTTTCTGCAAATATATCCAGTTCAAAGTCCACATAACCTATTTTTGGCTCGAACTTCTTTTCAGTTTCTATTTTATCAATCTCGACCTCAATACCCAAAATATCACGCACAAAAGCCTTAAAAACTATGTGGTTTGTAAAGGCTTTTTTAAAAATCACTTCATTGTCTAAGTTGCCAAGCATAAAACAGGTTTGAAATAAGAGGTACGAAGTACGTTAGGTTTTGTTGTTATATTTTTTATCTTAAATTTCCTTGCCTACCCACGAATGCAAGGAAAAACTACTTCCTGTACCACGTCTGCGTCCTATAAAAAACGCCCCAATAACCTCTCACTTTCAAGTCTTTGCCTTCGAGCCAGATTTTACAGCTATATTCTTTGCCATTTTCGGGGTCAAGGATTTGTCCGCCACTCAAAGTGCCATTACTCAAGGTCATCTCTCTGATGATAGTCATACCTACTACTTTTTGGTTTTTCCTGTCGCCAGGGCATTTTTCACAAATCTCCTCTTGGCTTTTATCAGGGTCGAGGATTTTACGGACTTTTCCGTAATACTTTCCGTTTTTTGCCTCATAGATTTGTATGATAGAGCGGGGTTTATTGGTATTGTCGTCAATCGTTTGCCACTCGCCTGTGAGCTGTGCGTAGGCAAGGTGCATTGTAAAAAAACAAGCAAAAATCAAGCAAAAAAAGTGTTTCATGATTCTATAAAATGTTTAATTTAGCCCCCTGTCGAAAAAGGGAGAAGTAATAGTTTTGCCAAGCAATGAAAAGCTCCCCTTCGGGGGTTTGGGGGCTTTATTCGTCATCTTCGAGTTCGCTCTTTTTCAAAAGCTCCATTTTAGCACAATCAAGCTCTACAGAAAGTTCTTCGGGTTTGTTGAACTGGGCTTTTGGATAACGTGCAGAGAGTACAGGGTCATTATACAATTTTGTGAAAAACTTTCCCCAAACAGGCAAGGCAAGTACCGCGCCTTGTCCATTTGCCATATTAAAAAAGCGGGTAGCAGGTGTATCGCCTCCTATCCAAACAGTCGCACTCAAGTTGGGCGTACTCCCTACGAAGACTGCATCAGAGTTGTGCTGAGTAGTACCTGTTTTGGCAAGTATTTCATTGTCTTTCGTGATACCGTAACTATGTAATCCTGACGAAGTCCCACCCGCGCCAAGTGATGCCTTGAGCAAATGTACCGTTTGATAAGCTACATCTTCGCTGATAGGGCGCGTATATTTGGGCGGAAACTCTGCAAGTGTGTTGCCATAGCGGTCTTCTATGCGCGTTACATAGGTAGGTTCAGCTCTTTTGCCTAAGTTCACAAAAGTCGTGTAAACCCCTGTAAGTTCCAGTAAATTTACATCACTTGTCCCCAAACAAATAGCAGCAGTGGTATCCATAGGAGCTTTGA
>JAAFJK010000118.1 GCA_013298105.1 Cytophagales bacterium | reverse complement strand
CTTACCTGCTTTGGCGTGTTTTGGGGGATATTCATGCTGGTCGTGATGCTGGGTGCCAGCAAAGGCTTCGAGAATGGCGTAAAAGGCACATTTGACATCACACCCAATTCTGTCTTTGTATGGTCGCAAAAAACATCTATACCCTACAAAGGCTTAAAAACAGGTAGATTCATACGCATGAAAAACAGCGACATAGAAACTATCCAACGTGAAGTCCCTGAAATAGAAGCCATTGCCCCCCGCAATGTACTCAATGGAGGCTCTGTAGAGCGCAAAAACAAAAGTGCCTCTTATGAAGTATTTGGCGACTATCCCAGCCTCCGAAAAGTAGAGCCTATGCACATCTTGGAAGGGCGATTCATCAATGAAAAAGACCTTGCAGAGAGGCGCAAAGTAGTCGTGATAGGCGAAGCTGTAGAAAAAGAGCTTTTCAAAAAAGATGAAAAAGCCTTGGGCGAATACATCAAAGTTAAAGGCGTATATTTTCAAGTAGTAGGCATATTCAGGGGCGTAGGCGACCCTCAAAATGTAGAACAAAAAGGCAAAACTATCTATATGCCCCACAAGACCATGCAAGTTACCTACAATCAAGGGCAAGATGTGTATTGGTTTGGTGTCATTCCCAAAAAAGGGATACGCGCCTCTGTAGTAGAAAGCAAAGTAAAACAAATCTTGATGCGCCAACATCAAGTCGCTCCAGACGACCTCAAAGCCTTTGGCTCTGCCAATGTAGAAGAAGAATTTGAGCGAATCCAAACACTTTTTGATGGTATTTCTATGCTCAGTTGGTTTGTGAGTATTGGCTCTATTTTGGCGGGCATAATAGGTGTGAGCAATATCATGCTCATCACTGTAAAAGAACGCACCAAAGAAATAGGTTTGAGAAAAGCCTTGGGCGCGACTCCTGCTTCTATCATTATGCTCATCATTCAAGAAGCGGTAGTGATTACGTTTTTGGCGGGTTATATGGGGCTTATGGCAGGTGTGGGCTTGGTAGAAGGCATCAATCAACTCCTGAAAGCATCGGGAAGTGAAGGCGGTTTTTTTGCCAATCCTGAAGTAGATACGACTGTAGCCTTTACTGCGCTTAGTACACTCGTCATTGTAGGCGCACTCGCAGGACTTATCCCCGCCCTGAAAGCCTCCAACGTGAACCCTGTAGTGGCATTGAAAGATGAGTAGATTTTAAAACCTTGCCTGCTATTTGCACCCGCCCTGTACGGCTTCGGTCTTGAAGTTAATGCCCTGCAATTTAGTAAATTTGGTCTGTTTGGCGCGGTTTGTTTTTAAGTCTGTTTCTTGTTCATAAAGAAGCTCGTTTGCGCCTCCTTGTGGGAGGTGTAGCGCACCACCTGCCTTAAGCAATATCACATTTTTATTGCCCATCACTGTTACATTTGCCCCTTTTTCTATATAAATTCGATTGCCGTTGCCATTGAGCCAAAAGTTCATGCCACTGCATACCCAAAATACGCCCTGCGATTCATATAGATTTTTTTGCTGATTGACTACAGTCGTTTGGGCAGGCAAGCGATAGCGGTCGTCATAGACTTGAGCCGTATCTTTGGGCGTTTCTATGACTGTACTTGGTACGCGCACAGGTTCTTCGGGCGGAGGGGCAGGCAAGTCAGGGGACAATTCTCTCAAAGGAAATTTTGTGCAAAGATTGTCAGGGGCTTCGCTGTAGTCATAATTTAGCACAGGACAGACTTGCCCTGTAGGTATAAAAGTCCCATTTATACGCGCTCTTGGCTCGTTTATGAGTGTGATTTGGCACCTGATGCCTACATATACATTCGCGCCATCTTTGGCATAGACCGTAAACTGCCCATCATTCAAAGACACAAAACTGCCAGATTCCACAAAAAGCGTGGCATCACCCGTCCGAAAAGTAACCCTTGAGTTGTTGCATATCCAATACGTTTTGCCCAATCCATTGCGCTCCATGACTGCATTTTTGCGTATCACATTTACGTTTTGTGGGATTTTGATTTGGCAGGGACTTTGCGCTCGCAGGCAAGGGCAGGCAAGGCAGAGGGCTAAAAGGCAGGCAAGGAGATGTTTCATGACACTAAAATAACCTACTTTAAGCACAAAAATTGTACTTGCCTGCCCTATCTTTAAAAATATCCTAACTTTTGCGCAATAATTTTGGTAATTTGATATGAATTAGTATATATTTGCAAAAAAAGTTCTTATGGAATACACTATCAAACAAGACGGCAAATTTAGTTATATTGATGAAGGCGAAGGCACGACTCTTTTGCTTTTGCATGGGCTTTTTGGTGCTTTGAGCAACTGGAGTGATGTACTGGGTTATTATTCCAAAAAATACAGGGTAGTCATTCCGCTTTTGCCTATCCATGAGATGCCGCTGCGCACTGCAGGGCTGGGCGCATTGACAGACTTCATAGAGGAGTTTGTAAAGTTAAAAAAACTTACCAATGTTGCACTGTTAGGCAACTCTTTGGGCGGACATCTTGCCTTGATATATACACAGCGCAACCCACAAAACGTAACGCGCCTTGTACTTACAGGAAGCTCAGGACTATTCGAGAACTCTATGGGCGGCTCTTATCCAAAGCGCGGAAGCTACGCATACATCAAAGAAAGGGTAGAATATACCTTTTTCAAGCCTGCGACTGCCACCAAAGAATTGGTTGATGAAGTTTTTGAAGTTACGCAAAGTATCCAAAAATGCCTGCGCATAGTTGCCATAGCCAAGTCTGCCCAAAGACACAACATGGCAAACGAAATAACCAAAATCACTCAACCTACTTTACTTGTTTGGGGATTGAATGATACCATCACACCGCCCACTGTAGGCTATGAGTTTTTGGACTTGATGCCCAATGCCGAGCTACATTTTATTGATGAATGTTGCCACGCGCCTATGATGGAGCAAGCCGAAGAATTTAACAGAGTTTTAGAAGAATTTTTAGAAAATACAAACTAACCGCCATGATAGCCGAAGAACTTATCAACCAAATGCTCCCACCCCTGAAGATAAACGATACAGCCCAAAAAGCACTACAGTGGATGGACGAATTTCGGGTAAATCAACTCCCCGTAATTGAAAAAAAACAGTATCGAGGTATGGTAAGTGAAGACCTTATCTATAAACATAACCACGCTGAAGCTACATTGGGCGAGCTTGACTTGTTATGTCAAGATGTGTTCGTATATTACAATCAGCATTTTTATGAAATTTTGCGCCTTGCGAATCTTTACAACATTCAAGCTATAGCGGTCTTAGATGAGGCACAGCATTTCTTGGGTGTTGTAACGGTACAAGACGTTATCAATGCCTTTGCATCTTCTGTATCTATGCAAGAGGAAGGCGGAATCTTGGTGTTTTTGATAGATAAACGCGATTACTCTTTGACTGAAATCAGCCGTTTGGTAGAAGGCAATCACGCAAAAATCTTGAGTACCTACATCACAGACGACAAAAACGACCTGAATAAACTTCGCATCACTGTCAAAATCAATACACCCGACTTGAATCGGATTGTGGCGACTTTTGAAAGGTACAATTACCGCATCGTGGCACAGTTTCAGTCTGGACAATACCAAGAAGTGGAAAAAGAGCGGTTGGATATGTTCTTCAAATACCTGAATATTTAATAATTTTCCCTCCTCTATTTTTTTGAGTGATAATATAATTGGTTCTCAGACAATTTTTGTGGTAGTTTTTTTGCTCAATAGGATAGGGTTTTAAACTGGTGTGTTGATTTTGGTCTAAAAAGGCTATTTTTCATAGCTACTTGTTTTATGTAAAAAT
>JAAFJK010000453.1 GCA_013298105.1 Cytophagales bacterium | reverse complement strand
TGAAAAAATCAAGGCTTCCTTTCCTAAAATAGCCCTCAATAGTGCTATTCCTACACTCAAAGCATTTGAAAATCCTATTTTGCCTGATGCCATTGTAAAGCAAATGGGTATGACAAATTTACGCCCTTCTTCAGTAGAAGGTGATGATGTAAAGTTCGTTTATCGTGCTATTGGTTATTATGACCATGACGAAAACTATGCTACCTTCTTTTATCTGTTATTGATACCTAAACAACCTGATTATTCGCCTTTAGGTTCTTTGCATTTGCAAGTGATTGATAAAAAGACCTTCAAAGCTGTCAAGCACACAAGTTGGAAGAATATCTTGAGTTCCGATATGGACGTTGTTGCCAAAAAACTCAACAGAATGCGCGTAACAAGTTACAACCAAAATAGCGAAATATTTTTCAAAATAGAAGAAATGAATTTTGCTGACGAGAACAAAGCTGACAAAACCAACATTATCAGCTTCGATAAGCAATCTTACAAATTTATTACTCAAGAATAAATATTTTTAACCCACCCTAAAACAATGAAAAAGATACATTCAACTCTGTTCGTTTACGTTGCCCTTTGTGCAAGTTTATTCTTTAGTGCTTGCAAAGATGAACCTGAAATAGTCAAGCCTGAAGAACCTAAACCCGTTCAGCCTCGTGCCTACGCTACGGTTTCTACCTTCGCGGGGAGTACGTCTGCCCAATCAGGCAATGCCAACGGAACAGGCAATGATGCCCGCTTCAACAGTACCAAAAGTGCGGTGCAAGACTCTGATGGCAATCTCTTTGTAGCCGATGGTACAAATCACGTCATTCGCAAAATCACACCTGCAGGTGTGGTAACGACTTTTGCAGGCACAGCAGGCACATCTGGCGGTACGAATGGCACAGGCACGAGTGCGACTTTTAATTTGCCTTATGGCTTGGCTATAGATGCCTCGAATAACATCTATGTAGCCGAACAGAATGGCTATCGTGTGCGCAAAATTACACCTGAAGGCGTGGTAACAACCTTAGCAGGAAGTGGCGTATGGGGAAATGCAGATGGCACAGGTACAAATGCGCAATTTCAATTTCCTCGCGGGCTTGCCTTAGACAATGCAGGCAACCTTTTTGTAACTGATAACAAGATCATCCGCAAAATCGTGATAGCTACAGGCGTTGTTACAACCTTTGCGGGTGGTGGTACAACCTTTGATGGGCAAGGCACAAGTGCCAAATTTTATGTACCTGACCAACTTTGCATGGATAAGCAAAACAACTTGTATGTGGCTGATGGTAGGGCAGTTCGTAAAATCACGCCTGCGGGTGTAGTGAGTACCATCGCTGGTAATCTCAATGCGGGTGGTATGCGCAATGGTACAACTACCGCACTCTTTACGCAAATTACAGGCATTGCTATAGATGAATTAGGCTATTTGTATGTTACAGAGTACAATCATGGCTCAATAAGACGCATCGCACCTGATGGCACAGTAAGCGATCTTGCAGGTGTAGCCTCTTTGCCTGCTGATAGCAATAGTACCAATGTAGCTCCTGTTTCGGGAGATGCTGATGGTGCGCCAAGTGTGGCTCGCTTCCGTTATCCTTCTTATATTCACTGTGGCAAAGATAATATCTTGTATGTTTGTGAGGAAAGTGGACATAGAGTGCGTAAAATTCAATAACTATTTTAGTACCTTGCCTGCCCGCGTGTATAGGTGGGCAGGCAAGGTGTTTTGACGTTTGAAGGCAGAGATTTGAAACCTTGCCTGCCCGCGTGTATAGTGGGCAGGCAAGGTTATTTTTCAGGCAGTCGCTCTTGATAGTAAGCCACGCGAAAGTCGAGCAATTTTTTGTCAGGGTGCAAGGTTACAAAGTCCTTAAATTCTGCACTTGCCCTCAGTCCCATATCTGCCGCAGGCGAGGGCGAAATCAAATATACCAACTCGACCGCGCTCTCTTTGGGTAGGATATGCTTTACAAAAGCCTTTTCCACAAACCTACTTGTAAAAAATATCTTTTCAATCGGATTATTTTTTAAAATGGCTTGGATAGTTTCAGTTTGGTAGGCAAGGATTTTTAGGCTGGTATCCAAACAGTCGGGCTTTTTGCGCTCAATCTCAAGCGCAATATCAGTAATAGCTATGCCATATTTTGCCAAAAGTGCTTCTTTGGAGGCGCGGTCGCCCGTAGGCAAGTCGCAGGCATAGACCAACTCCATGATACTCCAAAAAGCACTTTTCCCACTGCCACAATAAAACCACTCGCCATAAGCAGGGTTTTCATCTGTGCGCAAATTGCGGTTGCAGGGAAAACTACCCAAAAGTAAATATTTGGCTTGGGCAGGTATGAAGGCTTCAAAAGGGTGTTTCTCGAGGGACATAAAAGAGGCTTATTTTTTATTTCCAAAAATAATGACTTACTTTGAAAACTTGCCTACCTTTGTAAACAAAATTAAAAAATATTTTATGCCCATAGTAGCACCTTCTATCTTGGCAGCAGACTTTGCCAATCTACAACGCGATACTGAAATGCTCAACCACAGCCACGCTGATTGGCTACATATAGACATCATGGACGGTGTATTCGTACCGAATATCTCGTTTGGTATGCCTGTCCTTGCCTCCCTACAACGCCACGCCCAAAAACCGCTCGATGTACACCTCATGATAGTACAGCCCGAACGCTACCTTGAGGAGTTCAAAAAATTGGGCGCGGAATACCTTACAGTACACCAAGAAGCCTGTACGCATTTGCATCGTACCCTTCAGCAAATCAAACAACTCGGTATGAAAGCGGGCGTAGCCCTCAATCCACATACACCCGTACAGGTGCTGGAAGACATTTTACAAGACATAGATTTAGTCTGCCTCATGTCCGTCAATCCTGGCTTTGGAGGGCAAAAATTCATAGCCCAAACTTACCAAAAAGTACAAAAACTAAAAGCCATGCGCGAAGATATAGGCGCGAAGACATTGATAGAAATAGATGGTGGCGTGAATATGGATAATGCCAAACTACTCATAGAAGCAGGGGCAGATGTGCTTGTGGCAGGCAATTTTGTCTTCAGTTCGCCCAATCCTGCCGAAACGATAAGCAAACTCAAAGCTTTATGATAAAAATACCATATGGAATAGGACACTTTCCTACCCTCCGATACGGACAATATGTGTATGTAGATAAGACGCATTTTATTGAAAAAATGGAATACTTATCTACCCGTTATTTGTTTTTATTGCGTCCACGCAGATTTGGTAAAAGTCTGTGGGTATCTATTTTATCCCATTATTATGACATACAGCAGGCAACTAATTTTGATAAATTGTTTGGAGAACTCTATATAGGAGCGCACCCTACCCCCGAAAAAAACAGTTATTGGATACTCAATTTTGAATTTAGTGGCATTGATACGAAAACTTTAGATACGACTTATCAGGGTTTTTTTAATAAAGTAAAAGATTCTATTCAAAAATTTTTATTAAAATATGCTATCAGTGAGGAGTTTCACACAGGAATTTTGAATAAGCAAAGTCCCAATGCAATGCTATCTAATCTGCTTGCTGTATGTAGCGAAGAACCACACAAATGCCCCATTTATGTCATCATAGATGAGTATGACCACTTTGCGAATGAAATTTTGGCATTTCATCAAGGCGATTTTACAAGTATGGTAGGGCGCAATGGATTTGTGCGAAAGTTTTATGAAGTCATCAAAACAGGTGCGATGGATGGCGTAGTGGGGCGTTTTTTTGCCACAGGCGTTACGCCCATTACATTAGATGCCATGACGAGTGGCTTCAATATCACCACTGATATATCCCGCAAACCTCAATTCAATGAAGCACTCGGCTTTACATTTGAAGAAGTCCAGCACTTTACAGACTTGGTATGCGAAAATCAAAACTGCGACAAACCCAAAATATTTCAGGACATGAAAAATTGGTACAATGGTTATATCTTTGGCATAGAGGCAGGCAAGCGCATTTATAATCCCGATATGGTCTTGTACTTTTTGAATGAATTGCAAACACAACAGAAATATCCCGAAAATTTGCTGGACACAAATATCGCTTCAGATTATGGCAAAATCGCCAAAATATTCAAGGTAGGTAAAGAACAAGAAAATCTAACAGTTCTACAAAAACTCATAGACGACCGAGAAGTAAGTGCAGAAATAACTGAAAAATTTAACTTTGAACGCAACTTTACTAAAGAAGACTTGGTAAGTTTGCTGTATTATATGGGTTTTTTGACTATCAAAAAAAGGGACTTCATGGGCTACCTTTTTCAAATGCCCAATTATGTCATAGAAAGTTTGTATTTTGATTTTTTTGGCGAATACCTCGAGCGACAGATAGGCGAAGCATGGTACGACATAGGCGATTTGCGCGAAGTCATGCGTGCGCTTGCGCTGGCAGGCAACCCCGAACCTTTAGCCAAAGAACTCCAAAACGCCCTCAAAAAACTAAGCGGGCGGGAAGCTATACAGTTTGGGGAGAAAAACCTGAAAGTGGTTTTAGTAACGCTCCTGAACTATTCAAAAGCCTATTTTGTCAAAAGTGAATACGAATCTGAAAAACGTTTTGTGGATATTCTTTTGCTCAAAAGACCCCCTGTAGAAGTGAATTATCAATATGCCATAGAGCTAAAATACTTACCCAAAAAAGATAGTAAACAAAAAGAAAAAATCAAAAAAGAAGCCATCATACAGCTACAAGCCTACCTACAGCACGAAGAATTGCAAAAATTAGAGAATCTCAAAGCCTTTGTTTTGCTATTCATAGGCGATGGCTATGAACTCCTCATGGTACAATGATATTTGCGCAAATATACCACAGACGGTTCGTCTGTGCGGTAACACAAATGCTCTGTAAATCGTAAATCCCAAATCCCCTAATCTTATGACAAATGATTTTAAAGTCGGTACATTCAATCTTTTCAATCTGGTATCACCCGAAAAGACCTATTATGGCAAACGTAGCTACAGCCACGCGAGCTATGAGCAAAAAATAGCGTGGATAGGCAGTCAGCTCGACCGCATGGGCGCGGACATTGTAGGTTTTCAGGAGGTTTTTGATGAAAAAGCCCTGCACGAAGCCCTCCAAAAAAGCGACAGTATGCGCTCCGCGCACCTTGTCATAGTACCCCCAAAAGGCGATACGCCTTCAGTCGCCATTGCCTCCCGCTTCCCTATCCTTGCCTACGAAATCATAGAGGGATTTCCGATAGCAAACGTACCCGCAAAACAATTTACCCGCCCCATTCTGAAGGCAACGATTGAAGTGCGCCCAAATTTTACGCTTACTTTTATCACTGCACACCTGAAGTCAAAACGCCCCATGCTCGACAAAGAAGACCATGACATCACACTCTTGGAACGTGCAGAAGGAGAGGTCAAAGCCACCATACACCGCTTGGCTGAGGCACTTGCATTGCGGGCTATAGTCATGGACGAGCTACAAAATAGGCGCAAACCGCTTATTTTGGTAGGCGACCTGAATGACAACGACCGCGCCGTATCTACGCGTGTCATATCAGGCGAGCCACCTTTCAGGAATATGCCTGACCACGCAAAACGCGCGATTTGGGACGTACTGCTGTATCATGTAAAAGAAATCCAGTCGCGCAAAAGCTACCAAGATTTTTATTATACGCACATTCACAATGGGCATCACGAAGCCCTCGACCATATCATGGTAAGCCAAGAACTCGTAGCCGAAAATCCTGAAAGCATTGGGCGCGTGGGCTATGTGCGTACTTTCAATGACCACCTCATAGATGAAACGCTCAGTGATGAGCGCGTAGCAGAGTGGCAGTCTGACCACGCGCAAGTAGTGGCTTGTATTGAGTTGAAAGGGATTTAAACAGTGGTTCTCATAATTTACCAAACTTCTATTTCACTTCTTTTCTTATTTTTGGCTTTTTTTCTTTGGGCTTTGGCAGATTTTGTCAAGCCCTTGCCGCTATCGCGGTATTTGCGGGTATTGTTCGAAACTTGCCTGCGATTGCTCGATAATCCTTGTGAGGCTTTGGTGATTTGCCCTTTGGCTTTTCTGCCTTTTAGGTTTTTATTAGACGTTTGAGGCATATCTTTCGAGCGTCCACGTTCGTCAAGCCATTGATTGTTGGTATTCAGGTCGCCTTCAGTTTTTTTGGCTTGGGGATTCTTCTTTGCTTGTTCTTTGGCACGTTTGGCGCGTTCTTTTTGCTCTTTTTTGCGCTCTTTTTCTACTTCTTTGAATGAAAGTTGAGCCCTTGCCTGCCCCGCGAGGCACAGAAAACATATTAAAAACAATAGATTTTTCATAAAAATAAAAAATGGTTTATCCTTTTAACGTTTTTTTGCAAAACTAATTTTATTTTTGTCCCATGAATATAGCAGATATGCGCAAAGACTATGCCATGCAAAGTCTTGACTTGGGCGATGTAACCGCCAATCCTTTTGAACAATTCCAAATTTGGCTAAAGCAAGCCATTGATATACAAGCACTTGAACCTACAGCTATGCACCTCGCTACGGTAGGCAAGGACAACAGACCTTCAGCCCGCATCGTACTGCTGAAAGGCATAGAAGCCGCACAGTTGATGTTTTATACAAATTATGAAAGCCGAAAAGCCACCGAATTAGCCCTGCATCCGTATGCTTCGCTTACTTTTTTTTGGGCAGAGCTGGAGCGTCAGGTGCGGATAGAAGGCAAAATAACCCAAGTCGCCCCTGACATTTCTACGGCTTATTTCCAATCTCGTCCACGTGAAAGCCAGCTCGGTGCATGGGCTTCTCCCCAAAGCAAACCTATAGCAGACAGGGACATTTTGGTAAAAAAATATGCAGAAGTTTCAGCAAAATTTGAAGGCGAAGCCATGATAGAACGCCCTGCGAACTGGGGCGGATATGCGTTGAGTGCAGATTATTTTGAGTTTTGGCAAGGCAGACCAAGCCGCCTGCATGACAGGATTTGCTATCGGCAGGCAGGCAAGGTATGGGATATAACACGCCTTGCGCCCTAAGGAACGAGTAAAAAATAACTTGCTAATTTTGTTAATCTTTTGCGCTTATGTTTCGTTGCAATAATCATTACAAAACAAGGCTTTGCGCTTCTATTGCGCCTTACCTAAACCCAAAATATTGCACAAAATCTTTATCATCTTATTTTCTACTCGTTCCTGAGTTCCCACGATTAAACCAACCTATACTTTTTGCCTGGCAAGACCTTCACAAAGTTTGCCAGCTCAAGGTTCAGCAAATCTGCACTTGCCTGCCCTATCGGTAGCCCGATTTGGTAGGCAAGGTCATCTAAAAACGCCTCGTTTTCGGGTGCGTTCTGGAGGTAGGCAAGGACTTTTTGCTCACTTTCAGTCAATTCAGCTTGGGCTTCAAAGTCCAAACTTGCCTGCCTCCTACCTGCTGTATCTTCAGTATCCAAAAACCAACGCATCAAATTTGTAACATCTTTTACTTGCGTGAATAGATGGGCTTGTTGCCGTTTTATGAGCATATTGCAACCTATAGAAGCTGTAGCGCGTATGTGGTTTGGCACTGCAAAAACCTCTTTGGCATACTCTTGGGCTATGCCTGCGGTGATAAGTGCGCCTCCTTTGTCCTTTGCCTCTACTACTATGACCACATCAGCCAGCCCCGCTATAATTCTGTTTCGGGCGGGAAAGCGTCCCGCATCAGGCTTTGTACCAAATTTATTCTCTGTGATGATGCCGCCCATGTGTATCATGTCTTGCGCAGTCTTTTGGTGTTGAGAAGGATACACAATGTCAATCCCATTTGCCATTACGCCTACAGTCGGTACTTGGTAGGCAAGGCAGGCTCTATGCGCCGCGATATCTATGCCGTATGCCAGCCCACTCACTACCAGTACCTGATACGGCTTCAAGCTCTGTACGATTTCTTCTGTAACGCTTCTGCCATATTCTGTGGCTTGGCGCGTACCTATGATGGCTACAGTGCGCGGATTATTCAGGGGAGTATTGCCTTTATGGTACAGCACAAGGGGCGCGTCATGCAGTCGTACAAGGCGCGTAGGATAGGCAGGGGAGAAAAAGGGCAAAATCTCCACGCCATATTTTTCGGCTAAGGCTACTTCGCGTTCGCCTCTCTCGAGGATATGGTCTTGCGAGAGGATGAGTTTGGCAATATGTTCTCCCACATAAGGAATACGCAAAAGTTTAGCTTCTGCCGTTTTGAATACTTTTTCGGCAGAACCACAATAACTGATAAGGCTTCGTGCCGTAACACTGCCAATGCCTTCCAGACTATGCAGGGCAAGTAAATATCTAAGTTCTTTATCCAATTTTTGATTTACGATTTTTTATTTACGATTTACGATTTACGATTTACGATTTACGATTTACGATTTACGATTTACGATTTACGATTTACGATTTACGATTTACGATTTACGATTTACGATTTACATTTTACGTTTTTTAAATCTAAATATTTGGTTACTAATTATTTAAAAATAAGAATGTTAAATGTTAAATGTTAAATGTTAAAAGTTAAATGTTAAATGTTAAATGTTAAATGTCATTCCACTTGTTTCAAAAACTTATTTTGCAAGTTTTTGGCAGATTTCAAGGCTTTTTGGGTGGCTTTTTCAGGCTTTTCAGTATCGTAAGTGATGTCTGTATCATTTTTGTACCACCTGATAGGCTTGCCTGCCTCTATGAAGATTCGCAATCTTTCGTCTATGGCATTTTGATAATCTTGGACACTTTGAGCAAAAAATATACAACTTCCTGCATTGTCAAACATATATTCAGTGTAAGTAGTTTCAGTAGCTTTTTCAGTTTTAATAATTACGGCTTTCAATATAGGTTTTGGCAAACCTTCTCCTTTGCGGTCGAAGTTATAGAAATATTTTTCTGTGTGTAAATATTCTACTTTTTGGGGCATAGGCAGGCGGTTGGCATTTATTTTCAATTCATTTAACAAAAAATCACCCTTTTGAATTTGTAAATTGATGGTATTTCGTTCTTTTTCCAACGCATCTGCGCGCTCGTCTTGGGCATACAGCGCAGGGCAGGCAAGGCAAATAATACAAAAAATGAATAAAAAAATACGAAACATGATAGGAGGTTTGAGGTAAGAAGTACGAGGTACGAATTCAATACTTTTTCTGTATATTACTTTATTTTGGTAAAGGTAAAGATAAAGAAGTAAAAGTTTGGTAAACTTCTTATTTCAAACTCCCTTAATGACTTATACACAGAAAGTACAACAATAATACCAAATAATCCGCCAATTTCTCACGCAAAAGTTTCAGGGCTTTTGCCATGTGGTTTTCTACAGTTTTGATAGATATAGAGAGTATTTCGGCTATTTCAGCATATTTTAGTTCATCTACTCGGCTCATTTGAAAAACGCGCCTGCATTGCTCAGGCAAACTCTGTATAGCCTCCTCTATGCGGGCAGAGAGTTCGTTGTGGATAGCCAAATGCGAGGCATACGAAGGGTTTTGATTGAGCTGGTCTTGGTTGTAGGTTTTGTAAGCGTCTTTTATTTTTTCGTGTTTGAGGTTATTTAGGCATCTGTTGTGTACGGTTTGGTACAGATACGACTTCATAGAGGTCAAGATATGCAAATCTTGCCTACGTTCCCAAAGCATCACGAATACATTTTGTACTGTTTCTTCTGCCTCTGCCTCATCTCTCAAAAAAGTGTAGGCATACCTACAGAGGGGCGTGTGGAGTTCTCTAAAAAGTTGCTCGAATGAAGTTTTGTCTATACGTAACACTTTAATTATTAGTCATTTATGGTTATTATAAAGTTCTTGCAACCTAAGAGTATAGCATAGAATTTAGTAGAATCGTACATCTTAAATCTCCCTCAGCTCATGATTTTGAGTTCCCAATTTTCAGTACCATTTTCCCAATATTTGCAATCTATAGCTAAGAAGTTAGGATTTTCTAAGTTAGGTTTGTTGTAAATAAGCGGTTTTTTGTATTCAAAATCCACGATTTGTCCACCTGCTTCTTCAATGATTATCTGTGGCGCGGCAGTATCCCACTCCATAGTAGTCCCAAATCTTGGACACATATTGATATGCCCCTCCGCCAAACGCATCAGTTTGGCGGCACTGCCCAAATGCAATACATCTGCTTCAGGAAAGTCTGCTAAAAACGCTGCTGTATTGCCGTTGTAGTTGTGCGAAGACGTGATGACCTTCAAGCCTTTGGCACAAGGCGCAAATTTTTGGGCAGTGTGTATTTTTTCTTTCCTACCCAGCTTATCGATGCTGAATGCACCTTTGTCCTTGATGGCATAACATACCTGCCCAGTGGTAGGCAAGAGCATCACACCAAGTACAGGCTGATTTTGGTGTATAAGCGCGATATTTACTGTAAAATTGCCTGTTTTGCGCACAAATTCTTTCGTGCCATCAAGCGGGTCGACAAGCCAAAAATACTCCCAGTTTTCGCGCTCTTCGTAGGGCGAATGTTCTGCCTCCTCACTCAAGAGTGGGAATCCCGTTTTGGCTAAATACGCAGATATGGCGCGGTGGGCTTGTCGGTCGGCTTCAGTAACAGGCGACTGGTCGCTTTTTTTGTCCACCACAAAGTTTGTTTGATAGACTTCCATGATAGCCATACCAGCTACTCTTGCCCCTTGGCACGCGGCATCTAAACACTTCGCAATATCATAACCCATATATTAAAAGGGATTTTTTATCTTTGGTATTTTTTATATTTTGTTAAATCAAGCCAATAATTTGGGTTCTCTGACAATTTTTGTGGTGGCTTTTTTTTGCTCAATAGGATAGGGTTTTAAACCCTACTGATTACCCACAAGTTTCTTGGAAACGCAATAAAGATATAAATATTTGATAATCAACATTTTATTTTTTTTTAATTTTCTCGGTTGGCAATCCGTTTACGGTTGTCAATCCGAGAAAATTAAAAAAAAATCGTCATTTTTAGCTAAAAATTAACAATTCTTGAGATAATTCGCGGTCTTTTTTTCGGATTGACAACCGCAAGCGGATTGCCAACCGAAAAAAAATGCTTATTTTTCTCTTGTTTTCGCTGTTTTTAGGTAAATGCCTAAAAGCAGAAAAGTAATCAGTAGGGTTTAAAACCCTATCCTATTGAGCAAAAAAGGCATTTCTTAAATTACTAACTTGCTCAAAAAATGTTTCTCCACAAAAAATGTCAGACAACCATAGTTTGTAACAACAAGTATAAAATGATAATTTAAAATCTAATATAGCCATTTTACCTGTGTATTTTGTGAACATACAGGCAAGATGTCTGTGCTATAAATTATCACTTTATTTATTTTTCATCTCTTAGAAAAGCCATTTTACTTTTTCGGTGTGTAGTCGTTTCGATATTGTTTTATTCTTAATTAAAATTCTAAAATAGGGGCATTTACCATGAATTGACAAATCCTTATTATCATTTCCTTTTCTAAACTTTACTAATTCAAATTGTGCAGGATTAAATTTATGCAAAAACGTAATCGGAACCCCCATAATACCCTCATAATCCATAGGAATATCTTTGGTCTTATCTACATTGATAGCTTCATAGTTATCAAATTTTGGATACAGGGCTTCGTTTCCATAATAAGTTTTAGTTAGTATAATATCTTCATGTCTTTTAGAAGTATCTAAATTAGTTAGCCACAAACAATTATTGGGTGAGATTATCCTATTACCTGTATCATCGATATGTACTTCTGTACCATGAAGCTCATAGTGGTCTGGCACTATAAAACCTGAAATACCTCTACCCATATTTATACCCAACCAAGCCTTATTTTCCTTGATTAGTTTAAATATTTCTTTGTATGTGATGGCATTAATGTTGCCAATGATTAGGAATTTCTTTTCATATTTTATCAACTGCTCTACATATTCTCTAAATAATGAAAATGGCGGGTTTGTTACAACAATATCAGATTGTTTCAATAATTCAATAGATTCTTGACCACGAAAGTCGCCATCTCCCTTCAGAGTTTTAAGCTCAATTTTCTCTATTTTTTCGCCTGTGTATTCAAGAAATACTGCGTTTTGAGTATCTTCTTGAATAAATAAATCTTTTTTTGGTTTTTTGTAACAAATTGTCAATAGTTTTTTTAGTCCTAAATTTTCAAAATTACAAGCAAAATAATTGAAAAAATTGCTGTTTCGTGGGTCATCACAATTACAAAAGACTACCTTATCCTTAAAATGTATCTTATAATGTTTTAATTCACTTTCTATATCCGAAAGTTGCGTATAAAATTCATCTTTTTTAGAAAACTTTGCTATGTGTAGTGTTTTGTTTAATGTCTTTTCTGCAATCATTTTTTTTATTTTTTAGTACACAAACTTATACGAATAATCTTGACAATTTAATTCCCCGACTCTACGGCATTTTCTTCTTCACAATGCTTGCGCAACATTTCGTTGGCGTTGCTGTGTCCAAGTTTTTGGGCAGTTTCAAAATCTTGACAAGCCTCTTTCTTGAATTTTACTTTCAGATAAGCCATACCACGCCAATAAAACGCTTCGGCATCTTTGGGCTGTAGCGTAGCGAGTGTACTTAGCTCGCGGACGGCTTGCCCATACTCGCCTGTGCGATAGTACGATATGCCCAGATTAAAGTACGCACTTGTGTAGTCAGGCTTTAGTCTGATGGCTTCTTTGTTGTCATTGATGACGGCTTGAAAGTCCTGCAATTCATAATACACTGCACCTCTTTGATAGTAAGCCTCTGCCGATACAGGATTTTGCCCAATCACTTTGTTGTAGCATTTCAAGGCTTTTTTGTAATTGCCTTGCTGTGCATAGTTCATACCTTTTTGGAAAAGTTCTTCCGATGTCTGTGCAAAAGCTACAGGCATGAGGCAGGCAAGGCAGAGGATTAGGCAAAAGTATCTCATGACTCAGTTTCTTTCAAATATCTTTCTTTGATAACGCTGATATGATGATTTTCATGCCCTGCGATGATGAATCCAAGCAATAAAACCGACATAGGTTGTTTATTGGCATTGCCGATATGTACAAGCGTTTCGTCATCAAAGCTACGAAAAAGCTCCAGAGTAGCCCTGCGCACCATCGCAAACTCACGTGCGAGGTCAGCCATGCGGCGTTTGTCGGCTTGACTATTTTTCACGTATTCGTTTTCGTCAAATCCGGGCAGTTCAGTGTTGTCTTTGCGGGCAATACAAAGTGCGCGATAGCCCATGATGCGCTCCACATCTATCATGTGGCTTACAACTTCTTTGAGCGACCATTTGCCGTCTGCATATCGGAAGTTGCCTTCGTCTTCTGTAACATCAAAGAGGAGTTTTTGGGTGTTTTCTTGATTGTTGTTCAGGACTTCAATCAATCGTTCCTCTCCTACGGATTCTATGTAAGGTTTGTAGAAGTCGGGAGTATAAGCTATTTGACTTTTGCGCATAGTGTATGACGTTTAAGTTACGTGCAAAGTTAGCATTTTTGCATGACAAAGACAAACCTTGCCTGCCCATCATGTTATTCTTTGTTTTTTTTCTTTTTTAAGACAACCAAAAAAAACTACTGTATAACCGCCTGAAAGTCTGCATCTTCCCACAGCCACTCGAAGTCTGCATCTGTTTGGGCTTGAGTTTTATAGGCTGGGTTTTGGGTTATGGCTTGTTGTAGGTAGGCAAGGGCTTGAGTTTTGGCTTGTTGCAAACAATATGAACAAGCGGCGTTATACCATGCTTCATAAAAGTCAGGTTTGATGTCTATGGCTTTTTGGTAGGCAAGGATAGCTTGCGCATAGTCTTTTAAGTCATATTGTGCAAGCCCCAAATTGTACCACGCCTCATGGAAGTCAGGTTTTATCTCTACAGCTTTGTCGTATTGTTCTTTAGCTTCTTCGTGCTTACCCAAAAAATACAAAGAATTGCCCATATTGAAATATGCTTCCGATTCTGTTTGGGGCTTTTTGTCTTGGTTATTGCCATTGGTTTCAGTTTCCTGAAAGTCAATGATGCCATTTTCCTTGATTTCTGTAAGGAAGTTCGCTATATTGATGATGTTGTATTTCAGTGTATTGCTATAAAGTTCTTCTCCATTTTTTTCTTTAAAAAATATTTTTTCTCCCATGATGTCCGCGTGATTCAGCTTGGTTTTGACAAGATATTGCGCATCAAAGGTTTTGCGCAAATCTTTTATCTCACGTTTGGCAAGGGCAGGCAAGAGATAACCAAAATCTTCAATAAACCGCTCCAGCCAATGCGTAGCATCTTGGCTCGCCTCCACAAAGCGCGAAAGAATAGGCAAAATGAAATTTTTGCGATAAGCATTTTCGGCAGTGATGTATTTGGAAGTTCTGATTTTATCTGCCAATAGTTTGCAGCCTGCAAAATTTTGTTCGGTAGGAGCCATCACCAATACATCACAATCCGACATTTGGATATTCACGATATTCGTATAATCGTTGATGCCTGTCCTGCTGTCTATGAATATATAATCGTAATCTAAGGTTTTCAGTCCGTTTTTGACATTCTCCAAATAATCGCCTGCCCCCAATTTATTGTAAAAATCTGTCCAATTAAAAGCGGCGGCTTGCATAAAAAAGTCATATTGTAGGCTGTAGTTCCCTGCGGGTAGCAGGTCTATTTTGCCTTTTCTTGTGTCTGTCTGTGGTATTAGCGGGAAAACATCTTCAGGCGATACATACAGTTGTGGATAGCGTTCTTGCGAGAATTGGTTGGTTTTTTGTTCTTGAGCGAGTGTTGTATATTCTTCTAAAATACCTAAAATACCTCTTTTGTCAATGTCTTTGTTCTTTTTGTCAAACAAAAAATGGATTCCTGGGGCTTCTATGTCCCAGTCCAATATCAAAATACGTGCATCTCTGTTGTGGCATAGATACGCCGCCACATTGCCCAAAAGCTGTGTGCGTCCTACGCCTCCTTTGAAAGAGTAAAAAGAAAAAATCTTGTTTTGATGCTTATTCATTGACATTGATTTTAGTTAAAATCGTTTTTGATTTTGTAATGTGGTAATGTGCTATGTCAGTCAAACGCCTAAAAAGTATTTCTTTGTCTATCACTCCTAAATCAATAAACATAAACGGTTCATCAAAAGTTTTTCGCCAATTCGTATAAGCGGTAGGCAAGGCTTTTTCCCAATCTACAGCTTCAGCCAAAGGCGCGAGTAGTCCGCCCTGACTTTCGTCTATGCACTTGATAAGGTGTTGATTGGCAGGGTTTTCTATAGCGTTTTTGTGTAAGATAAAAATCGTCTGCCTACCAAGTGTGCCTTTGATTTTATTGCGGTGCAGTTGTTGTGTTACGTCCCAAGACTGCACAAAAACCAAATGCAAACCCAATTTAGATTTTTCTGCAAACTCTTTCAGCAACTCCAATATGGTTTCGTTTTGAAAAGGTGTCCACGTTTCGCTTGCTATCGTGATGATTTGTAGGTATTGCGGTTGTTTGGCTTTTTCTGCCAAATAATCTATGACTGCTTGAGAAGACAACGCTTTTTGCGCCTGCCTATAGATAGAAAATGACTTTTTAGCAGGCAAAAAAATCGTACTAAAACCTTGCAATTCGGCATCTGCATAAAACACATGAGGCGTTCTGTCTTGGTAGCTTTTTTCAATGCTTTTGAGCGTAATGGTATCAGCCACCCCTTCCGCACTTTCATACAAGCCCCATGCGAACTCGCCTGTCTGTGTATCATTTTCACTGCCTGTTTTCTCAACGAAGCGAATGTGCTGATTTTCAGGTTCATTTGTCAAGAAGGCTTGTGCAATCCTATAGGCAGAGCGTACCGTTATATCGCCCTTGCCTGCCCACGCTTCATAGAACTTGACTGCGAACTGTTGTGCAACTGTATCGTCAATGTGGCGTACCGTACCTATCACACAGCGCACACCTGCTTTCAGAAGCGCGTCTTTTTGGGATTCAGTCGCACAGCCATTCAAAAATACAAGGGCTAAACTTTCAGGATTGGCTTTGATTTCTTCTTCTATCAGCGTAAGCAAGGTTTTTCCTTGCAAATCTGTATCTTCTAACCTCAAAATGTCCTTGCCTGCGTGTCCGCCATAATGAAAAACCGCTATCCGCCCTCTGTAGTCATTGAATGCACCAAATAGCACTTTTTTATCTGTATCTGCTTCTTGCTGTACTTCCAAAAAAGCGTGTTTGCGCAAAATCTCATGCACGTCCTGCCGTTCTGCGCGGAGGGCAGGCAAGGCATCTTGGACATCAGACGCAAAAGACAAATAAAATACAGGCTTTTGATGCATACCGCAAAGATACGGCTTTTTTATAATTTTGAAGATAAAAACAAGGTTCTTTGAAATAACTTTTCTGCCGTTGTCGGGTATTCGAAATAGGCTGTAGCACAGGCTTCCAGCCTGTCGTTTTTAAGTCATAAACAGGCTGGAAGCCTGTTCTACAGTTTTGCCTCCGCAATAACTTTTGAAGAACCTATTTTACACCTACAACACCTAAAAAGAAAAATAAGCGGATTATTTCCTCCTGTATTTTTTGTGATTTTTAGTAGAAAAAGAGCAGTGCTTGAGATGATTCGCGGTCTTTTTTTTCGGATTGCCAACCGCGAGCGGATTGACAACCGAAAAAAAACTACTGTATAAGTGCCTGAAAATCCGCATCTGTCCAAAGCCATTCGAAGTCTGAGTCTGTTTGGGACATGGCTTTGTATTTCGTATTTTGAGCTATAGCTTGTTGCAGGTAGGCAAGGGCTTGTGTTTTGTTTTGTTGTAGGCTGTGTAGGCAAGCTAAATTGAACATGGCACTTTCATAATCTGGCTTGATAAGTAAAGCTCTCTCAAAACATTCTTTAGCTTGGTTGTATTCTTTTTGAGTCGAATATATAATCCCCAAATTATTCCATGCTTCATGGTAGTCAGGTTTGATGTCTATGGCTTTTTGGTAGGCAAGAATAGCTTGAGCATAGTCTTGCATATTCTTGTGCGCAATTCCCAAATTATTCCATGCTTCATGTAAGTCAGGTTTGATGTCTATGGCTTTTTGGTAGGCAAGGATAGCTTGAGCATAGTTTTGCATATCATCAAGCGCACTCCCCAAATTATACCATGCTTCATGTTTGTCAGGCTTTATTTCTATGGCTTTTTGGTAGGCAAGGATAGCTTGAGCATAGTCTTGCATATTCTTGTGCGCAATTCCCAAATTACACCATGCTTGATGGTCGTCAGGTTTGATGTCTATGGCTTTTTGGTAGGCAAGGATAGCTTGAGCATAGTCTTGCATAGCATAGTGCGCAATTCCCAAATTATTCCATGCTTCATGGAAGTCAGGTTTAATGTCTATGGCTTTTTGGTAGGCAAGAATAGCTTGAGCATAGTCTTGCATAGCAGAGTGCGCATTTCCCAAATTATTCCATGCTTTTTGGTAGTCAGGTTTGATGTCTATGGCTTTTT
>JAAFJK010000719.1 GCA_013298105.1 Cytophagales bacterium | reverse complement strand
CATATACATTTTTACGACTCATATACAAGTCCATGTTGCCATCATATTCACCTACAGCTACTATGAAAGTTTTGCCATCTGCGGATACCGTAACACCATCTGTAGCATAGTCATTGGGACCTAAACCCAAGGGGTCAATTTTAAAATAGTTTTTTTCGCGGTCTATAAAAAACGAATTTATCCCCCCTTCTAAACCAACGGCTTGCCCCCATTGTGTTCCGTTAAGATTTGATTGATAGTAAGGTCCTCCTGTGCGTTGCCAAGGTCTGCCCCAGCTTTGAAATGTAACGGTTTGTCCATCAGGGGATATATTGGGTTCATCTTCTCCATTGTTTGTATTTACATTCTCACCCAAGCAGGTAGGCAAGTTCCATTGTTTGCCATTTTTTTGGCTGTACCAAATATCGCCATCATGTTCAGGTTTTCCGTTGTATGAAAATCCTTGTGTGGTTGACCATGGCTGTCCGCCTCGCCCTGACATGAAGAAAAGATATTTGCCATCAGGTGTGATATTCAAGTTTGTTTCTCTGTAAATGGTATTCAAAATGTCTAACCGCTCCACGCGAATTTGGGCGGGGTGTTTTAAGATGCGTGGTGCAGTGAATTGAGCCAAACTTGCCTGCCCAATACTCAAAATGATACACAATAACAAGTAACGCATGAGAGATTTACGATTTTAGATTTACGATTTTGGATTTTTTTTAAAAATGCAAAACAAAGATAGCTTATTTTTAGGGATAAAGCAAGTATTTTTTGCGTATGAGTTTATATTTTTCCAAATCTTTTTGCCAACTTTTGCGGATTTGCTTTAGATTTACGATTTTGGATTTTTTTAAAAATGCAAAACAAAGATAGCTTATTTTTAGGGATAAAGCAAGTATTTTTTGCGTATGAGTTTATATTTTTCCAAATCTTTTTGCCAACTTTTGCGGATTTGCTTTTCTGTCATACCTGAGATGATTTGCTGGCGCAAAAGTGCCGAGCCTGCAATGGTATCAAAATACCCATTAAAAAATTTTGTCTTGTCAGGTGATTTTTGGTAAAAATCAAGCAAATATTCAAGCGTGAACTTGCCTTGTAGCCCACTTGTGCGCAAGTCCACGCCATAGCAGGCAAGGTCTTGATACATGGGCGACTTTGCCATGCCTTCTATAGATTGGGGCGTGAAGCTAAAATGCCCGTATGCTTTGTGGGGTGCGCCCAAGACCTGAAAAGGAAAGTTCGTCCCACGCCCTACGCTGATGGTCGTCCCCTCAAAAAGACAAAGCGAAGGATACAACTGTATAGACAAATCATTGGGCAGATTGGGCGATGGCTTGGTAGGCAAGCTATAGGGGCGGTCGTGGGTATAATGGGCTACTTTGATGACTTCAAGTGGGCATTGCAGGGCGTTTTCGAGCCATTTCTCCCCATTTATCATCATTGCCAGCTCGCCTACCGTAAGCCCATGTACTATAGGTATAGGGTGCATACCTACAAAAGATTTATATTTTTCTTCTCTGACATTGCCATCTATGTAGCTACCGTTTGGGTTAGGTCTGTCAAGGACAAGGAGTTTTTTTTGATTTTCTGCACAGGCTTCCATGACATAGTGCATGGTACTGATATAAGTATAAAATCTCGCGCCCACATCTTGCATATCAAATATCAAAATATCAACATCTTCCAACTGTTCGGCGGTAGGTTTTTTGTTTTTTTGTCCATAAAGCGAAACTATGGGCAGTCCTGTCGGTTTGTCTATTTGATTTTGGAAATGCTCGCCTGCATCAGCTTTGCCCCTGAATCCATGCTCTGGCGCAAAAACCTTCACGACTTGTATGCCCAAACTTTTCAGTGTATCTGCCAAATGTACCTTGCCTACCAGCGCGGTATGATTTACTACCAAGCCTACGCGCTTGCCTGCCAGCAAGGGCAAATATGCCTCCGTACATTCTGCGCCTGTACGTATGGGTTGTAGATGAATGGCAAAAAAATAATATAAAGTGAGGAGTAGGAAGTGCATACAGGGGGACAGGGGACGGGGGACAGGGGACGGGAAACAGGGAACAGGGAACAGGAAACAGGAAACAGGAAACAGGAAACAGGGAACAGGGAACAGGGAACAGGAAACAGGGAACAGGGAACAGGGAACAGGAAATATTTATTAAAAAGTATTCGTTTAAAATCTAATAGATGAAAATGTTAAATGTTAAATGTTAAGAATATGTTTAGAAACTGTTTTTTAAAGAAAGTGGTTTAAAATCATACTGATAAATGCAATTTT
>JAAFJK010000345.1 GCA_013298105.1 Cytophagales bacterium | reverse complement strand
CCAAAAAGTACGCTGTCTATAGCTCCTGTTGTCCGCACTTCCGAAACATAGACCGAAAAAGGCAACATACTTTTCAAATATTTTTCATAATCAAGGTGATAAAATCCGAGTTCGCCACCTATCAAAACATTTTGAGAATTTTGTGGAAAAATATTTTCAAAACCACTCACGATTTTGTTTTTCAATTCAGGGATATAATGCACAACCGCCTTGCCTGCCCTAAAATCTACTACCCCACACATTTTGTCTTGCACAAACCAAATATTGCCCTTGTCGTCTTCTTTCAGGTATCGAATGGGCTTTTCGCCAAAAATTTCGCTGTAGGTATTGGATTTTATCATCTTGCCTGCCGTTGGGCTATATTCATAAATGCCTTTGGGCGTAGCAAAAACGATTTTGCCTTTTATCTTGAAAACGTGGTTATCTAAGTCGGTAGGCAAGCCCTCTTTTTGCGAAAAAAGCCGTATCGTTTTTTCAGGCAAGGCAATTTTATAAATGCCTCTGTAGGGGTGCGAAACCCACACCGTATTGCCGTCAGTTTCTATATAGCGACTCGATTCTATAAATTTTTCTATCTCGCCTGTATCTTTGAATTTTTTATCTGCTATTTCAAAAAAACGCGCACCCAAATAATTGCCCGCAATAAATTTATTGGAGTTTGGAATAGGTCTGCACGCCCAATAGCCTGTAGATTGCGAAACGGGACTTGCCTGCCTGTCGTTGATAAGAAAAAGCCCATCATCTCGCCCCGCCAAAAGCTGGTTGTCAATCACTGACAAATTCCATGTAAGTCCATTTAGAATAGCTTTAGGTTCTTGGGCAATCGCGCTTAGGTTTGCATCAGGGGCAGGCAAGGCAAACAACCCTGTAGAAAGCGCGAAGTATGCGTTTCCGTTCAGCACTTTTGCGTCATAGCCTGTGCCATTGTTAAATACCGTTGGATTGATGTGCTTGATAGCATCATGATAGTTAAAAAAAGCCAAACCATTGTCTAAACCTACCCAAACGCCGCTATAATTGTCTGCAAACAAACACCGCACAGTGTTGTTAGGCAAGCCATTTTTGATAGAAATATTTTCAAGCACCTCGCCTGTAGCCGATATTCTGTAAATGCCATTGAAGTAAGTCCCCACCAAAAAACTACCATCAAGCAAAGCCCGCAAAGATGTAAAATGTTGATTTTCAAGCCTCGAAGAATAGGGTTTTAAATCTTTTTCGGCAAGTAAATAAAGCCCATGACCGACTGTACTCACCAAACTTACTCCCTTTTGGCAGGGCATCATGTCTGTTATGAATAGGTTGGTAGGCAAGGCATCTTTTGGCAGGAAAGGTTGCCATGCATTGTTTTGGTAGGTAAGCAAGCCCGCCTGTGTGTCATGTGCCAAGACTTGCCCCGCGTGTTTGTGCATCGAAAGCCACGAAGATTGCGCAGGATAAGCTGTTAATTTTCCTTCATACAGTTTGAAAATTTTGGTATTCGTTCTAAAAAAAACTTCATTTTCGGTCGCTACCACTTGCCACACATCAGCAAAAACGCGGTCTTGGGCAGGCAAGAGCTTTTTCAAGGACGTAAATTGCAACTTGCCTACGGCATCAGGCGCGTAATAACCCAATTCGTCTTGCGCTCCTGCATACAGTTTGCCATCTGAACCAAAAACAATAGACCGCAAGATAGTTTTATTCGGAACAGGGTGTAATTGCCAATTTGTGCCATTGTAAACCAACAAACCTTCATTATTGGCTACATACAAGCGGTTGTTATAGTCTTGCGCCATCGCCCAATTTTGCGTCCCGCCTTCATAATCATTTCTCGTAAAGCTCGTAACTTGTGCAAAACCCGCAATCGTTTGAATAAATAAAGTAAAAAAAAGCGAAGCCCAAAAAGCCCCCAAACCCCCGAAGGGGGCTTTATAAGGAGTGTCAAAAGAAAATATAGCAAACGAAAAGCCCCCTTCGGGGGTTTGGGGGCTTCTTTGATGTAGTATTGATGTAGTCATGCAACGGCAAAAATACACATTTTTTTGAATGTAGTAGTAGTGTGGTGTTTTTTTGTGTTATAAATTTCAGGGCAGGCAAGGTTGTAAAAATCTTGAAAAAAGGCTAACTTTGCAAAATGGATAAGGAACACTATCAATACACTAAAGTTCAAGAAGATGAAGCAGAGTGTATGTATTCATTTTTTAGTATCGGACAGCAAGGCATCATAGAAAAGGTTGTTGCTTTTCAAGACATGGGATTACTTACCTACAATGTGGCGTTGGCTGACTATAACAGAGAAGATAATACATTTTCAGATATGTCAAACTCAAATAACTTTGATATGTTACGACTTTTTGCAACTATTTTTAGAATATCTGATGATTTTTTAGCTAAAAACCATTTCTATAGTTTGTATGTAAAAGGCAATACACCTACCAAAATGAAACTGTACCACAGGATTATCAAAAATAACCTATCCGATTTGCAAAATAAATTCCTTGTTTTAGGCGTTTATAATGGGAAGTCTGAATTTTTTGACGCTTCGAAAGAATACGAATATTTTATAATTCGCCTCAAAATAACCTAATAGTATATGAACCAAAACATAAAAACTCCTGCTCCTTTGACTTCCGAACAGTTAAAAGCAGTCAAAGAAAGTCCATTTTTGAAGGAGCAACTTGCGCAAGCTAAAACTGCTTTGCGTGAGGTTTCAGACAAAATAGAAGCCTTGCAAGAAAAGTACAATAATTTTCACAAAACAATCTAAACACGCCCCACTCGGCGTGTTTTTCATTTTCAGGCAGGCAAGTTGCAAAAATTCCTAAAAAAATATTAACTTTGCTTTATGAAACCCTTTGAAAAGTGGAAGACCCAAGAAGTAGAAGATACTTTTGGTATTCAATTTAGCAGAACCTTGCCTGCCATGCAAACGTGGCTTGCCTACCAAGAGCCTATTACGCAAGAAGAAACGAACATTTCGGAACGCTTGCGCCTGCGTTTGCAGGATTTTACAGACTTTTGGAACGAAGAAGACATCAAAGTTTTCTTTTTGATGCCTATGATTGATGTAGTCAATTTTTATGATTCGTCATACCGTACTTTTATGGAAGTTACCTTTGAGGCAGACCTCACAGATGCACAAAATAATCCTTGCACCTTGCGCGGAAGGGTAGAAATGCTTGTGGCTATGGGGAGGCAAGAGGCTAAAACGCCTTTTTTCTTTTTGAATGAGTATAAACCACAAGTCAAATCCACTTCGGATCCTAAGGGGCAACTTTTAAGTGCCATGCTCGCGGCACAAGCCCTAAATAATGGACACAACTTTCCTGTTTATGGTTTGTATAACATTGGACAAAACTGGTATTTTGTGATATTGGTAGGTAAGGAATATACTGTTAGTCCACAATTCAACACCGTAAACAGAAACGAATTAAACCAATGTATCAATATGTTGAAATTTGTAAAAAAAGAGATTGAAGGTTTTGTAAAAATTTTATTGAAGGATAAAAAGAGAGTGAATTAGGTATTACAGGCTCAAGCATACATAATTTTGACACGCTCCACTCGGCGTGTTTTTTATTTTCAGGGGTAGGCAAGTTTTGGTAAAACCCCAAAAAAAGCTATCTTTGCAAAAAAAGCTAAAAATGAAAAAAAATCAAAACCTTGAGTTTGACGCAGAAGAAATCATCAAACAAATACAAACCAAATTTGGCGAAAAGCCTATAGTAAGTACCAAATATGAAGAAGCCAGAAAAAGCCTTGCAGAAACAGGAAAGGCATCAGACTTTTTATTGACAAAACAAGTTCAAGCATAACCAATCTAAACACGCCCCACTCGGCGTGTTTTTTATTTTCAGGCAGGCAAGGTGGCAAAATTCCTAAAAAACTACTAATTTTGAGGCTATGTCCCCTTTTTGGATTGCCCTTTTAGCTACACTTGCCACCCAAGTTTGTTTTGGCATTACGAATACACTTTGGAAAAAGCCTGTAGCGGTTGTTGCACCTGCTTTGGTCATTTTGTATCGTAATGTGTTTACCACCTTATTTTTGGGTGTAGCGACTTATTTTTTTAGCCCACCTTTGGCGCATACGTGGGCAGATGTGGGGCAGGCGGTTTTTATTTCGATGGTGTCATTTTATGGCTTGTTCTTTTTCAATTATGCCAATCGTTTTGGAGAAATAACCAAAGTTGTGCCTATCATCAATTTGAATGGTTTTGTGATGCCTTTTTTGATAGGCGTTTTTTATTTGCAAGAAAGCGCGAATGTAGGCAAGACTTGCCTGTTTTTGATGTCATTTTCAGGGATTTTGCTGTTGCAAAAGTGGCAGGCAGGCAAGGTATTTACGTTTGAGAAAGGCATCATTTTCGCGCTTTTGGCAATGTTTTTCTGGGGCATTAGCTATCCTTTTTTTGGCTTGCCTGTGCGCAAATTGGGCAGTGCCTATTTTGGGTTTATTTTAGAAGGCACGATTTTGTGCATGAGTTTCGTACATTTCTTGCCTACCGCACTGCACGAAGGCAGGCAAGCGTTCTTGCCTGCCGACTTAGGCAAGGTTTTCAAAACCATTTTCACGATAGCGGTTTTGGGTAGTTTGGGTGTGTATTTTACGAATGTTTCGTTTTATCATTTGGACATTACGGTTTTGGTAGTGTTGGGAACTGTAGGGCATATTTTGCCTATTGCTTTGGCGCGTTTTGTGCATAAAGAGCGCGTAAGCTCGCGCACTTATTTAGGCGTTAGTTTGTTGATATTCAGTATTTTATTAGCTAAGTTTGTGGTTGTTTAAATTTGCTGTATCTTTGCGCAAAATAAACTATCATTGTATTTCGTTAGAAAATCATGAAACCTATCAAAATCCGAGTAGCACATCAATTAAATGGATATACTTTCAGTATTTTGCCTTCAGACCAATTGCGTGTTACGACTTTATTGCCTAATGCTTTTCCTGCGAGTCGGATATTTGTAGCGTATCCTATCCAAAGCGATTTTATGCCTTATTTCAATCGGGTGGAAACTCATGTCTTGCCTGCCCTACTTGGTTTAGAAAACAAAGACGACCTTTTTAAATTGGGCGAAATACAACTTTGGGATACTACTCACGAAAAATTATTGCACCAAATTAATCAAATTCATGAACAAACGGTATAGTCAATATTTAGGAAAAGCAGGACAATTAGTGGTTATGGCTGAACTTTTGGCGCGTGGATGGAATGTGGCTATTCCTGAAGTAGATGTGGGAGATGATATTTTTGTGGTAAAAGATGAACAAGGGCTTTTGCTTCGTGTGCAAGTCAAAACCGCTACTGCTGTAGTGCGTAAAAAAGGCTTCAGCGCACAATTCCAACTTGATTTCAAACAGTTGTGCGACATACGAGGCGAGGAAATTCATTATGCGTTTGTGGTTCGTTTAGAAAATGGTTGGGAAAAACCTATTTTGATTAGCCAAACTGTTTTACAAGACTATGTAGAAAACCAAAATGTAGGCACTCATTACAAAGACGATGTAATGCTTTATTTTTCGTATTCACAAACCAAAGTTGAATGTTCTGGCATAGATTTGTCAAAACATTTAGAAGATTACAGCTATTTTCCTGTTATTTTCTCATAAAACCCAAACCCTACACTTTCCGCAATTTTGCGGGCTGTTTCGTGATGCGTTTCGTCTGTAGAAAGCCACAAAAGGCGCAAATACAATTCATCAATATCCCACAATACATTTTGTTCATAATAGCGTTTTACTTCTTCCAAAAGTTGTTCATTAAAAGAGCGTTTCTTTAGAGAAATTTCTGCTATCATTTTTTCAGCTTCGAGAATTATTTTCTTGGGACTTGCTTCAAAATCGGGATAGGCTTTTGTAAACTTCTCTATGCGTTCCAAAACCTCCTCTGCCTTGCCTACCGCGTTCAACGTTTGGCAGATAAGACTTTCATAAAATAAATACAATTCGAGGTCTTGTTTTTGCCCTATTTGGGTAGGCAAGTTGGCTTGTGTTTGGTAGGCAAGTCCGTCAGTTTCCTCCAAATCCTCGAACCCTCTCCTGCCTACCCAATGTTCGTACTGACGCATATACGCCCATCTACGCGCTATTGGATAAGGGTGTATCGTATTATCAGGTTCAAAGGCTAAAAGTGCTTCATAATGCTTTTCCGCTTGTATTTTATCATTTTTCAGCAGGTAAGTTTTGAGCAAAACCGCGTGGCTAAATATTTGTGCTTCGAGGTTTGTTTTGTGTGTTTGATAATGCGCCCAAGCCCCTGCCAAATTGCCTTTAGTGATGTGTTTGAAATTCGTAAAAATCTCAAAAAAGTAAGTTTGCGCATTCGTGTTTTTCGCCCAAATTTTCCAGATTTTTTCTGCTACTTCAGGGTATTGGTAGGCAAGCCCATAATTGATTTCCCAAAAATACATAAAGTCTGTTCCCAAAGCAAGCACATAGAATTTTTCAAGCGTTTGTATGTCGTTTTTTTGGTAGCAATATTGCAAAGAAAAAGAGAGTATTTCAAATTTTAATTCTATATCGTGTCCATAATTTTGTAATATATAGTCAAAAATATTGACAGGCTTTTGTATGGAAATAATATAAGAAAATACAAGGTATTGAAATATTTTGCTGTGGTCTATGATGATATTATGTTTGCTCAAATTTCCATTATATTTCAATGTTTCAGGTTTTAAAATACCTGCATCACAAAGAAACTGAAAAGCGGGAAAAATATTATCTTTCTGTGCATGGATATTAAAATTTTGTTGCAATAATTTTTTATCTACTTTC
>JAAFJK010000589.1 GCA_013298105.1 Cytophagales bacterium | reverse complement strand
TGGTAGGCAAGTTTAAATGCAAACTTACACAAAAACTCCCCTTTGGGGCTGGGGGCTAAATAGTTACTTATTTTCATTCCTATTTTAGTGTTTTGGTAGGCAAGTTTAAATACAAACTTACACAAAAACTCCCCTTTGGGGCTGGGGGCTAAATAGTTACAAAAAATCATAGCATTATTTAGCATAAATTAGCAGACTTTTCCTTTCAGGATTGGCGGTAAGATTATCCACTATCTCAGCTTTTAGTCCAAGACACGCGATAATAGCTTCCAAATCTGCGACTGTAACAGTGAGCAGTCCCGCTTCTTGCCTGC
This sequence comes from Cytophagales bacterium, assembly GCA_013298105.1. Lineage (GTDB taxonomy): Bacteria > Bacteroidota > Bacteroidia > Cytophagales > Microscillaceae > RDXI01. The sequence goes on along the minus strand of JAAFJK010000589.1, from coordinate 2,741 downwards.
GTTTGTAATAATTTGAAAAACGCGCATACAAAATAAACCGCGCAAAAGTAACAAAAAAGCCATTTTGGACAGACTTCCACGCCAAGCGTGCGATGTCGCTTAACTTGCCTTCGGCTACTATGATGTCGGCTATGATGAGTGTACCGCCTTTTTGGAGGTGCTTTTGGAGGGTTTGAATGAGCGTTTCTACTTCGGTTGTGTCCCTATAATATTGAATGACACTCATGACCAATATTTTCGAGTACTCCTTGCCTGCCAATGCCGAAAAATCCAAGTAATTGTTGGAATCTATGGCTTGAAAATTAAAATTTGGCAGGTGTGCGAATTTTTCTTCGCATTTTTGGAGGTAAGTCGCACTAATGTCCATACCTGTATATTGCTTTACAGTGGGTTCTTTTGCCAAATGCTCTGCAACAAGTCCAGGACCACAGCCCACATCTAAAAAATGTTCTTCATTTTTGAAGGGAACTTTTGCACATAATTTTTGAAAAAAATACCTGCCTGTTACGCGCATCATTTGTTCAAATCCCCCTGCGTCCTTTTGCCAAAAAGTTGTCCAAAGGTTTTTCATACTAATTCCGTTTATTGCTTTTGACGTTATTGCGTGGGTGATTGGGGTCGAGGCGCATTTTAGTTTGGAAAACGATTTCTTTCAATACCTCCACCATAGCCATAAGCGAATTGGCGTGGCTGTTTTTGAGCAACAGCAGGGCTTCTGCATTGCCTTTTTCGTTTTTTCGTTTATTGGCAATTTGTATGGTGGCAGTTTCGAGCTTGAGTTCTTCTTTTTGCAGTAGATTTCGGGCAACTTCTTTAAACAGCGATTTGCCTTCTAAGGCTTTTTCGCTTATTTTTTCGTCTGCGTGCAAAAAGAACCAATTGTCGGCTACATACTCGAGCATTTTAGGATTATTAAATCTTACGCCTTTGATAAAGTCATCTTTTACGGCTTCATTTTTGGTAAAATAGAGCATACTGTCGCGCTCAAGTACATATATCTCACCCAAAAACTGTGCATAGCCTTCTTTTTGCTCAAGTGCGCCTGTACTGAGGAGTTCTTTTTTTAGGGTATCATAGATTACTTTATTTTTGATGCCTATGCCCATGACCATGTCTGAGGTGTGCTTTTCACTGCGGAGCGAGTCGGGTGGTAGCAAATGCTGTAGGCTATGCACATCTTTCAGTGCCACGACTGCATCTCCACTAAACATAGCGATAAATTGGTCGAAAGTCAATATAATAGAACTTAATAAATTTTCCGCTTTTTCAGAAAATTTGATGTCTTTCAAGAATTGCTGTACGCCTTCAGGTTTTATGCCAATGCCCACAAGCATGGCAGGCTTTTCGAGAGGCAAACCACTTAAAAGATTTTTATTGACAGAGCCAGAAAGTAAAGTTTTGTAGTCTTGAAATAGTTTGGCATTGGTGAAATATTGTGTAAAAACACTGACAGAGCCATCATCAAAATTCGCTTGTACGTGCAAATAGTTGTCTTTCAGGTTGATGTTGTCTATCCATTCTTTGACTTTGGGGGCTTCGCCAAGTCGAGCCACATTGACCCAAGTAGAAAGGTCGCGGTCATTTCTGATGGCATTTTTGAAGTTTTCGTGTGTTTCTATGAGCATTTCACTCTTTTTCAAAGTTACTAATCTTCTAAAAAGCTCACGAAGTTGGTTTTCATTCTCGGCATGGGGCGAGTTGATATACAAGATGTGCTTCCTGTTCCAAGCCAGCATACTGCGGTTGCGCAATGTAAAATGGTAGTCTTTGTATGTTTCTATGGATAAGTTTGGATTGATACTTTTCAAAAAATTCTCCAATCTTTTTTTACTCAGTAGCAACACCGATACAGCCGTATAGTTTTTCTCTCCTTGCATTACGTTCCCAAAAATATAGGCTTTTCCACTCCCAAGCCCACTTGTGATGGCGAGGTGTTTGGGTATGCTGTCGCGGGTAAGGTCTATGTCCAGCTCTTTTTTCAAGACTTGTTTCCATTCTTGTACTTGGTACGTACCACGCAATGCGTTCATGCGCGAAGCATAAAAAACATCATTCGGTATGCACTGCATAGATGGGCGTTTTGAACAGCCCCAAAAAGCTATACAAAAAACCAAAAATGTAAAACGCACGTAAGCCATTGGGAAGTTTGAGGTAAGAGGTTTGAGGTACGAATCGATGCCGTTGCTTAATTTTGTCCCTTAAAATGCAAAATTAAGTAAATAAACCAAATACACCAAAAAATGTTGGTTATTCTCTAAACACATTTCACACATTTGAAAGCTCAAAAATTGGTTCTTCGAAAGTTATTGCGGAGGCAAAACTGTAGAACAGGCTTCCAGCCTGTTTATGACTTGAAAACGACAGGCGAGAAGCCTGTGCTACAGCCTGTTCCGTAATAACTTTTTAAGAACCCAAAAATTTTGGTGTGTTTAATCTGGGTTATTCTAAAGGGTTCTTAAAAAATTATGGCTCTTCGAAAGTTATTGCAGAATTTGAAATAGGAGGCATTGTAAAAGTAAGTCATGTTGCTTCAACCCTTCGGGTGTTTAAACTAACTAACTCAAAATGAGTTAGTTAGTTTAGATACCCGAAGGGTTGAAGTTCTCTACGGAATGAAAATAAAATAACATGATAATTTCACTCACGCGAAGCCACGCTGTAAGCGTCTGTTGGTATTGCCTAACCGCGTAAAAGCTCGATAACAGACGCTTACAGCGTGGCTAAATATGCTCAAGTTATTT